>CALXZV010000006.1 GCA_944393335.1 uncultured Clostridia bacterium
TTATATGAAACCATATAAAGCCAACCGGGGAATTGCTTTATAGGACATATTCAAATTCGCTATATTATTTTATTACAAATTAGCAAAAAAGTCAAGCAATTTTCAAAAAAATGTTGACAAATACTGAAAAATATTGTATTATTATTAATGTATTTAAGAAGAAGTTACATTCTCACCTTAACGCTTAAGCGGAAAAGGTTAAAATATATCTTATATAAAACTTAATTTAAATATTCATTTTTTAATATTGAATTTTGAATATTTCATAATTTAAAACACTAATGTTTTATTATTTACCCAAATTAAGTTTTTCATAAATATGTTTGAGAATGATTGGCTTCATAACCAATCTTTTTATTTTGTCTAAGTTTTTTACATACAAATAAAATTGCTTAGGCTAACTAAAAGATTTTAGACTTGACATACAAAGCTAAATCTTAAATATAAGTAATTTTATGGAGGTGTTTTAATATAAAACAAGAATTACCAATTAATGAACAAATTAGAGCAAATGAAGTTCAGGTTATCGATGAAAAAGGCGAAAAACTTGGTACAATGCCTTTAAACAAGGCTTTAGACATTGCTTATGAAAAAAAATTAGACTTAGTTTTAGTTGCTCCAAACAACAATCCAAAAGTTTGTAGAATAATGAACTATGGAAAATACAAATTTGAGCAAGCTAAAAAAGAAAAAGAAGCTAGAAAAAAACAAAGAAGTTTTGAAGTTAAGGAACTTAGAATTACACCAAATATTGATAAACATGACTTTGATTTTAAAGCTAAAAATGCTAGAAAATTCTTAGAAGATGGCAATAAAGTTAAAATCACTGTTAGATTTAGAGGTAGAGAGCTTAACTATGTAAAATTAGGTGAAGCTGTGCTAAATCAATTTATCGAAAACTTAAGCGATATAGCAGTAGCAGAAAAGAAGCCTGTTTTAGAAGGTAAAAATTTGTTTATAATTCTAGCAGTTAAAAATAAATAATCTTAATTTTATTTTAGTCCTTTTTGTAAAGGACGGAGCAAATTGTAAAATTTTATAAAGTTTATAACTTAGCTTAAGTGCTAATTTATATATATACAAAAATATAAGGAGGAATTTATTATGCCAAAGTTAAAAACTAATAAGGCAGCTGAAAAAAGATATAAATTTACAGCTACAGGTAAAGTAAAAAGGACTAAAGCTAATAGAAGACATCTATTAGGAAATAAAACAAATAGACAAAAGTCATCAGGAAGCGTTCAAAATGCTTATGTTGACAGCACTTCAAAAAATCATGTAAAAAAATTATTACCATATGGTAAATAGAATAAAGGAAGGTGAATAAAAAATGGCAAGAGTAAAAACAGCTATAATTACAAAGAAAAAACATAAAAAAATATTAAAAAGAGCTAAAGGTTATTATGGAGCTAAACATTATAGATTTAGACAAGCTAAACAAGCAGTTATGAAATCTGGTGCTTATGCATATGCTGGAAGAAAAGACAAAAAGAGCAATTTTAGAAAGCTATGGATAATTAGAATTAATGCTGCTGCAAGAATTAACGGTTTAACATACAGCACTTTAATCAATGGTTTAAAGAAAGCTAATGTTACAATCAATAGAAAAATGCTTGCTGATTTAGCAGTTACAGACCCAAAAGCTTTTGCAGAAGTTTGCAAAATAGCAAAGAAATAAAATTTATTTATAAAAAACACTTTATTAAAACTATATATTCTTTAATAAAGTGTTTTTATTTGCAGTTTATCAATTTTATTAAAATATGAATTATATTCTAGTTAGACTTTTTTTATTTAAAAATTGTGTGTCAAACTGGATTGCTCCTATTGACATCTTTTCTTTTATTTTTCTACATACTCTTTTCCATTCCAAGTTATTTCTGTTTTCTTTCCATTTCTGTTGTTTTCTTTTATTTTGTCATAAAGTTCATCTGATATATTAAAATCTTGCATTTCTTTGCCGTCAGATTTTCTGGTTAAGTATGCATATCTTTCATCATCTCCAAGTTCATCTACAGTATAAGTTTCTCCCTTCTTTCTAAATTGTTCCGCTTCTTTTTGCTGTTCTTTTAATATACTTGATTTTTCTAAGTTTATCTCAGCTTTTATTGTTTTATTTAATTCTTCGTCATATCTTAGATTTCCTTGGTCGTCTAAAATATAAAAACCTTTTTCTTGTCCTAAGTACATACCTTTTTGAAGTTCTTCATATTTGCTATCTAAACTGTACTTATATACTCCCCTATTTTTTACTTCATAAACTTCGCCATGACTTTTTATTATGTCTCTAGTTTTATCTTGCAATTTAACTTTTGATGCATCAGTTAGTTTATTATTGGCTATTGCTGTTGTTAATTCATCTAATAGCTTTTCTCCAAATTCTTTAGTAAAATCACTTATTTTTCCTAAAATATTATTTAATTCCAAATTTTAATTCTCCTTTCTCTCTCTCAATTTTGTTTTTTCTATATTCTGTCCACAATTTATTTATCTCTTTTTAATCTTTAATTTGTTATAAAATTTTAACTGTTTCCATCCAAATCAATATTTACTTCTCTTATATCTATAGTATTTCCATCACTTGTTAGCCAAAATGACCCTACTTCATCACCATTTGCCTTATCTGTTCTAAGAATTTGTGTACCACTTTCTTCTAATCTTTTAATTGCTTTGTCACTTGGAAGATTATATGAATTGTTTTTGCCTACTTCAATTATTGAATATTGTGGTTTTACCTGTTCTAAGAATTTTGTAGAACTGCTTGAATTTGAGCCATGATGTCCTAC
This sequence comes from uncultured Clostridia bacterium, assembly GCA_944393335.1. Lineage (GTDB taxonomy): Bacteria > Bacillota > Clostridia > TANB77 > CAG-508 > CAG-793. The sequence goes on from CALXZV010000006.1 coordinate 2,787, forward strand.
TTTTAATACATTTACTTTGTTCCAACTTCTAGAATTTTCTACTTCTGTTTCTGCATCTCCCATAAATAAATATTTTGTATTATTATATGTAAGTTCTATTACTAAAGAACTATTGTTGTCTGATGTGCCTTCTTCTTCCATTGCTGACATTATCTCGAAGTGCAAATCTACATTATTTGCACTTTGGCTTTCTGTATTTGAAATGATTGAGTTTTGCAAGCTTGTATCAATACTATTTGCATCCTCAAATATAAATACTTCTCCCATTGTTGGATGCTCTATTGGTATATTTTTTTCTTCTGCCGCTTCTACTGCATTTTTATAATCTGTTCCATTTTTACCAACTGTAGGAATTAAGAATGTACCAATTTTCATGCTTTTTATTACGTCATCTATTCCGCCAATGTGATCTTCATCTGCATGAGTTCCAACTAAATAATCAATTTGAGTTATACCTTTTTCTTGCAAAAAGCTAACAACATTTTTACCGTCACTGTTATTTCCTGCGTCTATTAGCATAACCTCATCATTTAATTTAATTAGCGTGCAATCTGCTTGTCCTACATAAAAAAATATGATATTTAACTTGTCATTGTTTAAATCAACTTCATCCGCATTTTCTATGCTTGCAGATGTAGTAATTTGCACTTCATTTGCTGAGGCTTCTTTTGCTATATTATTGGATGTATCTAAGAAGTAATCTGTTCCAAAATATCCTGAAACACACAAGAATATAAACACTATTATAGTTATTATAAAATTATTTGACTTTTTTCTTCTTTTGCTCATTTTCCACCTACTTTTGCTTATTATATCACACTTCCATAAAGTGTCAACCTTTTTCAGTTGGGGACGGTCCTTTTTCGAAAAAATTTTCAGTTGGGGACGGTCCTTTTTTGAAAATACTTAAATAAAAGCCAAAGCAATATGTCTATTTTTCATTCTCAAGCTGGAGCAAGCAGCGACCCGCGCCGAGAATGAGAAAATAGACATATTGTTTGGCTTAAGTTGATTTTTTTCGATTTAGGACCGTCCCCAACTGAAAATTTTATCCCATCATGTTCATTGTATCTTCTGCACTTATTCCCTCTAAGTCATAGTATGCGTCTGGTATATCTCCAGATATTACAGTTTCTGATATTAATACTTGTGCAGTTATATTATCATCTACATCTTTAAAAGGTGTTAGCAAACTTACATTACAGTTTACGTTTATATATAGTCTGTGTAGTGTTTGATTTACTCCCATTTCTTCAAATTCTGACTTTAGCTCAGTTGTAACTTCTCCTATTGTAGACATTCTTACTTCTAAGTTTGGTCCTCTTCCAGAAAGAAGGGTTATTCCTGTAAAACTTCCTAACCTTATATAAAATTTGCTTATGGTTGTGTCATTTAATTTTTCTTGAATTTCTAAAGCAATTTTGGAATTAAGTTTATTTATATTTATTGAATTCATTTTAATTAAACATACATCATTTGCCTCATCTTTTTCTATTGTGCATAAATCATCATAAGTTATATTTTGCATATTATCTAAGCAAGCCTCATTTGCAAACTCAGTAGCTAAGCTTCTTGCTTTTACTCTGCATTGTCTTTCGATAATTGGTGTAATGGCTTTTATTATTGTTGTTGCCGTAAAGTATCCTATTATTATTATTACAAGTAAAATCACAATTCTACGCTTATATGGTTTTATATAGCCATTACCGCCAATTTCTGTTTATATTTATTCTAGGTAGCCTAGGTCTTGAGTAAATTCTATCCATTTACCCTCTTATTCTCTAACTTGCTAAGTAATTTAGCAAAAATTTTTAGGCTATCCATACTAATTTTGAAATACATTTAAGCATTTACTCCTGCACTTTTTGTTATAAATAATTGCATTCCTGGAGTTAATGTGTCTTGCGATAATCCATTGCTTTCTTTTATAATTTGCATTGTGCTTTTAAATTCTTTAGCGATTTTCCACAAATTATCCTCTTTTTTAGTAAAATATATTACCATATTATATCCACTATTTTCGCTATTTTCTGTTTCTTTTACATCACATATTTCATTAAGTTTTATCTCCAAAGATGAATCAACTATAAATTCTATATCTATTTTTACATCTACCTCTCCACCTGGTAAAATTGTAAAATCTTGCAAAGGAACACTCATATCTATTTTTACTTGGCTGTTTTTACTAATTCCTACGCATGACATTTTATAATTAATTGGAAGTTCAAGTACGCTTGTTCCCAAGTCTGTCATATTATTTAAGGAATGCATAAATGTAACATTTACATTTCCGCTTAGCTCAATTGCATCATTTCCAATTCGCATACTATCTATATTTACTCTTACATCTGCATCATATATTTTTTCATCACCAATATTTAAAAGTTGCTTTTCTCTAATGCTATATACATCATGAAAAATCTTTTTATTTTGCATAGCCTTAATTTGCTTTTGCTCAAAACTTAAATTTCTACTTGGACTATACAAATCTTCTATTGTATTTATTTCTTTTGTTTCATAACTAGATGCTGTAATTTCAATTTCTGCTTCTACATATATTGAATGCTCTTGCATACTATTTGGCTTTATTACCAAGTTTCTAATTTCATATTGCATATCGCAAACATTTTCTTCCGAAATATTTTCCATATCTATAAATCCCATTATTGGCAGTGTTGCCGATACCGTGCTTATTCTGTTATCTTCTGTTAAATACATTATTTTTAATTTAGCATCAGCTTTTGCCAATATTTTATTATAACTTATTTTTGTGTCCTTATTTGTTATGTCCATATTAACTTTTAATATTTCTGTTAAATTATCTACACCATCTATTGAAACAGTTTCTTTCACTTGAGCCTTTGTTTTTGCAGTTCCTAGCAAAGAATTTACAGTAACTTTTCTTTCTAATTTTTGCAAATCTTGTATATCATTAATTCCTGTAACAAACTCTTCTTGATTGTTTGCAAATAGCTTAATATCAAAATCTAACATAGCTTTTACATTTATTTTTCTTTCATTTACAATTCTTGCTTCTACACTTTTTAAACTTGTATTTACTTCTGCTATTTGATCTGCTTTTGCATTTTCTATATTTTCTATTTGAGAAAAGTCTATTACATAGTTAATCGCCCTTATCTCATGCTTTCCATCTTCTTCTGAACTGTATATTGTATATGTATTTATCCCTCCATCTATTCTAACTTTTCCATCCATTACTTCTTTTTTATAAATTGTTACTATGCCACTTGCCGAAATTATATTATATATGTCTGGTTTTATGTCTGGAACTATGCAATCTCCTTCACAAATTGCAGTGTCCAATTTTTGAGCCACAATTTGATTAATGGATATTTTGTTTTTTTCTAACTCCATTTTGTCCTTTACCTCCTTAATTATGTTTTAATAATATATATGCTTTGAGGCGCAAAAAAGAACCTATTAATTTTGAAATTTTTTCGATTTAAGACCGTCCCCAACTGAAAAATCCCGAAAAAAAGGACGCCTTTGTGGCGTCCTAAAATTCGTTAATTACTTTCAAAAACTATAAAGTAGCTTTTATTTTCTTTGGCGTTTTTACTAAAGGAGGAATAAGTGGGCTATATCCTTCTCCATCGAAAACATCTACCTCTACTGTTCTTGTTAACACATCTTTATATTGATAAGATACGCTTCTTTTGTTTTCTTCATACTTTACTATGAATATGTTAGTATAAGCTTTTTCTATAGTAGCTTCTTTTTCAAACGACTTACTCCTTCCTAAAGATCCCTTGACAATTATCTTTTGTCCAATTTTGTCCCTTATGTCTGATTCTAAGTTTGCAATATCATTTTGGTAAATCATTTTATCACCTACTTTTCTCAATATGCTTTTAGCTTATCATCAAATTTGACAAAAGTCAAAGACGAAAAAATGGAGGAACGCCTTGTCATTCCTCATTTTTAGGTATTTATTAATAATTATTACATTTATATTACATTTGCATTTTTTGTCAAAATTTGTCGAATATTTGTTTATGTTTAGTATTATTGTTAACAATATTAAAATTTATATTTTGCTATATTAATAAGATTTTCTTATTTCAAATAAATCTCTGGATTTATATTGCTTCCATCTTTTAATAGTTCAAAATGTAAATGGTTATCTTCTGCTACTTCAAATACGCTACTGTTTCCAACAGTTCCTATTGTTTGACCTTGAGTAACCTTTTCACCTTCTTTTACAAATTCTGCTGAAAGCAAACTTGAATAAACACTTGTATAGCCATCATTATGTTCTATTGTTACAGTTAAACCATATCTAGGATCGTTTTTTATTGATTTTACTGTGCCATCAGCTGTAGCTTTGACTACAGTAGTTCTATCTGCTTTTATATCTATTCCTAAATGTGTTATCCACTCTTCAAGAGTTTCTGAGTATATTAAATTACCTTTTGCAAATTCTTTAATTACTTCTCCTTCTACTGGAAATATAAATTGAGTTTTGTTTACGTTGTCCTCTGTTTTTTTAGCATCATTTGATTGAGTTTGATTTTCAGTAGTATTACTATTGTTTGTTTCCGAATTTTCATTATTTTCATTAATTGCGGTTACATTTGCCCCAACTTCTTTTCCTTCTGTTTGATTTGTAACATTTGAAGAGCTAGTTGTGTTGTTAGAAATTATATTGTTTGTAGTTAAAGATTCTTTTATTTCATTAATCTCATTGTCATCTTCCTCTGCATTATCTCCACCCACATTATTTTGTTTTAACACTTGATTAACATTTTTGCTTAAGTCTGAACTTGCAGATTCTATGGAATTATTCTCATTTGAAATTCTGTTATAGTTCAGTTCACCTACAGTTGTTTCACTACTCATTGATAGCATAATGGCAATTATGAGTAAAATAATTGCGACTATAAAACTAATTAATTTTCCCCATTTTACTTTATCCTCTAAATTATTATTGTTTCTCTTCTCTCTTCTCATATATATCCTCCTTGAAATAATCTATTAATTTGATTATTTCCTTAAATTAGGAAAATATACATTTTTTGTTATAAAATAAAATGCTTTTCTCTACCTTATGTTGCTAAAAGCTCTATAATATAGTTTTATATAGAACTACATCTCCGTAATTTCAACTCCAGTATAAAAATGTTTAACAATTTCTTCATAATTACTACCTTGCTTTGCCATGCTGTCTGCTCCAGTTTGACTCATTCCAACGCCGTGACCATAACCTTTAACAGAAAATTTTATATTATCCCCATCTATGCTCACTTCAAAATTTGCAGATCTTAGACCCAGAAGGGTTCTTACTTCTACCCCTGAAAGATTTAAGTTACCTATTTTTATTGTTTTTACTCTACCAGATTCAGTATATTCTAATATTTGTATGCAATCTGATTGAGAATAATCAATTGAAAAATCTGCATGTTTTTCTAGAATTTTATTTTTTAACTCTTCTTTTGTAAGAACTACTTCTGAGCTATATTGTGAATAGGCATCTTCTCCTGCTGTTTCAACCGATTGCAAGTATGGATAATTTGTTCCACCCCACACATTTACTGGTGCTTCTGTGGTGCCACCACTATTTGAATGGAAAAATGCATCAATAACTTCTCCATTGTATGTAATTATTTTTCCTGCAGTAGTATTTACTGCTATTTCTATCTTCCTCCAGTTATTTTCTCTTTCAGCCTCATCCCACCTTGCCATTCTATCTTCTTTAGATATCCAAGCTTGGCAACAACCAGAGTCATCACAAATGTCTGCATCTCCATGCTTTCCATTATTATGTACAATTGAATATATAGTATATGTTCTTGCAACCAAAGCCTGAGCATTTAATGCTTCTTGCTCAAAATTTGCAGGCATTTCTGCTGATACCACTCCTAAAAGATACGTATCTAAAGGTAATTCTTCAATTTCTCCTGTATCTGCATGTAAAAGTTTTATTGTATCATATTGTTTATAATCATAATCTATCATTTGTATTTCTTCTGTTGCGTTTTCCAAATTGTCATTTGTATCATTTTTAGCTTTGCCACTTACAGTGTTTTTTGTAAAAATAATTGGTATGGCAAAAGTGCAAAATATGAGCATAAACAATATAATATATATTTTTTTCACTATGCCTCCTTTTCTTTGCAGGTTGACTTAATTTGCTTTTTATATATTTTAAAAGATTTGTTAATTAGAATCTAATTATTCTATTCTTAGGCTTCCTTTAGTTCTTCTCCCAATGTACTTAATATTTGTTTTTCTATTCTACATACTTGAACTTGGCTTATTCCAACCATTCTTGCCACATCTTTTTGAGTTTGACATTTAAAATATCTTAAATATATTATTTCTTTTTCTCTTGGTTTTAATTTTTCTATTCCTTCTTTTAAGGCCAATCTATTAACCGTTTTTTCTTCTTCATTTTCATTCGTTTTTATTTTGTCTATTAAACATAGTCCATCTTCATCTTCTTTTTCATATAATGATTCAATGCAATTTTTGTATTCTAAAGATGCTATTACATCATCTTTCGGTATTTTTAGCAATTTTGCTATCTCGTCAACGCCTATTTTTTTACCTTGTCTTTCATAGTCTTCTTTTATTTTTAAAGCTTTCTGGCAAATTTGCTTTGTCTGCCTTGATACTTTAACCATTCCATCATCTCTTAAAAACCTTTTTATTTCACCTATAATAAAAGAAACTGCATATGTTGACAATGCCACATTATATGAAAAATCAAATTTTTGTACTGATTTTATAAATCCAATTGCCCCTATTTGATATAAATCTTCTGGTTCATATCCTCTTCCTTCAAATCTTTTTACAACGCTCCAAATTAGTCCATTGTTTTGTTTTATTAGGTCATTTAATACTTCTCTATTTCCTGCTTGCACTTCAAGTATTTGTTTTTTTAGAGTTTCATCCATAACCTTCTCCTAATTATATGTTAGAGTTTTTTATTTATGCCTCAATGCATTTTTCTTTCTCATATTCCACACTCATAATTTTCTTTTTCATAGTTACTTTTGTGCCTAGACCTACTGCCGACTCTACATTTACATAGTCCATAAAGCTTTCCATTATAGTAAAGCCCATACCTGACCTTTCCATATTAGGTTTAGAAGTATATAGGGGTTTTCTTGCTTCTTCTATATTTGCAATTCCTTTGCCATTGTCTGATACCTCAATTTCTACAGTATTTCCAAATAATTTGGCAGTTATTTTTACTATTCCTTCCTCATCTTCATATCCATGAATTATGCTATTTGTTACAGCCTCTGAAACAGCTGTTTTTATGTCAGATAATTCATCTATTGTAGGGTCTAATTGTGATACAAATGCAGCAACTGCAATTCTTGCAAATGCTTCATTATTTGTTTTGCTCACAAATTCTAATTTCATTTCATTATCATATAACCCCTTCATTCTTGTCCTCCTCAACAATATTTATTATTCTTGATACTCCACTCATATCAAATATTTTTTTCATTGATTTATTTACATTAACAATTTCTAGGTTTCCATTTAGCATTTTTGCTAATTTGTATCTACCTAGTACCATTCCTATCCCAGCACTATCCATAAAAGATATGTTACTAAAATCAAATACAACTTTTCTTGGACTATATCCTTTAATTTCATTATCCATTTTCCTCCTTACATTTTCTACTGTGTGTTGATCCACATCTTCTGTTAATTTAAATGTTAATTGCTTGTTTTCTTTGTTAAATTCAACTATCACATTATTACCTCCTAATTAAATTCACAGTTCTTTTTAATCTATTGCCTTTTTTAAGCCACTATCCTAAGCTTGTCTTATTTTGCATATTAAGAAATATTTATTTTAAAAGCTCATCAAAAAAGAACTATAATATTTACTCTAATATTATAGTTCTTTTTGGTATTATTTTCCATAAGATATTTTGTCGAATTTTGACAAGTTTTCGACATTTTTTGCAAATCTATTCTTCATATAAATTTGATTTCATTTCATTAAAAGTATTTGCTAACTCTTGATTATCAAATGTAAGCTTATTATCTAGCACTTCCCAATGTCCTTTATTTTCAGTCAAAAAGTTAAGTATTTTTATTTCATTGTCATACAAATTATTCATTAAAATTTTATCATCAACTGTGTCTTGATATGATTCTTGGAAGGTTTTTGATAAATCATTATTTTCTATCAAATATCCTTTATACAAATCTTTGTAGTAATCGCTAATGTCCTCATTTTCTATTCTTGCTACTATATTTTCTTTTGAAAGTAGGTCTAGTAATTTATCTGCTATGCTATTAAATTCTTCTTTTGTAGTATTTATATAGCTTATAGATTCTGCAAAATCTGGCCCATCTTGATTATAGTTTTCAGGTGTTAATATTGACTGCAATTTTGTATCATTTACTTTATCCATAAATTGTTTTCTTAATTCAGAATAATCTTTAAAATAATCTTTTATGGTTTGCTCAACAACAGCAAAATCTCCTGATGTAACAAGGTTTTCATTTGATAATTCCTCAGTAGAAATATCTTTGCTAACTAGATTTTCTAGTTCTCTATCTAATTTGACTTTATTGATTATCCTTCCACCAAAGACTATACCAATTGCTACTACAAAAATTACTAATAAAAGTAGTATTGTTAATATTACTTTGTTAAGTTTGTTATTTTCTTTTGAAGTAACTTTTTTAAATTTTGTTTTATCATTAATTGTTCTTTTTTTTGTTTCATTTGTTTTTTCTTTTGATTTTTCGCTCATTTTATCAGTCCTTCCACAATTTTTTGACAATACAATAGGTAAAATATATAAATTTTACCTATTGATATTTTGCTTTATAATTTATGCTTTTAAACTCTTTATTCTTGCTTTTGTTTCTTCTAACATTTTGCTATAATTTTCTAGTTTAGCCCTTTCTTCATCAACTTTAGCTTTTGGAGCTTTTGCTATGAATCCTTGGTTTGAAAGTATTTTGTTGCTTCTTTCAACTTCTGCTTCTAATTTAGTTTTTTCAGTTTCTAATCTCTTAATTTCTTCTTCAATATCTACAAGCTCACTAAATGGCATAAATATTTTTAAGTTTCCAGTTGATACACATATTGCATTTGTTTCAATTCCATCTTCATTATTTTGTACTGTTAGTTTACTTCCAAAGCCAAGTTTTTTGATGAATTCCTCATCTTGTGCAATTTTTTCTGCCATAGCTTTATTTTCAGTTACTGCTATTAATTGTACTTTTTTAGATGGATGAATATTCATATTTGTTCTTACATTTCTAATTTGTACAATTATATTTTTTATTTCTTCAATATATGCAATATCTTCATCATAATTTTCTTTAGTAGCTACAGGCCAAGAAGATATTATTATATCTTTTCCATCATAGTTTACTAAGTGTGAATAAAGTTCTGCAGTAACAAATGGCATAAATGGATGTAATAGTTTTAATGCATTTCTAAATACATAGTCTAGTACATATGAAACTACAACTTTTTCATCTGAGTTTAGTCTTGTTTTGCTCATTTCAATGTACCAATCACAGAATTCGTCCCATATAAATGTGTAAATATTGTCTAGTGCTATACCTAAATCGTAATTTTTAATATTTTCTGTAACTTCGTTTATTAGCTTGTTTAATTTGCCAATGATCCATTTATCTTCTGGTTTTAGACTGCTTTCTTCCTTTGATGCATTAGCATTTTCTGTTTTGCTTTCAAGCTCTTTGCTAAATTCTTTTATTTCTTCATCTGATGCAGCATTCATTGTTATAAATTTAGCAGCATTCCACATTTTATTAGCAAAATTTGATGCTTGATCAAGTTTTTCTGGCATATATTTTATGTCATTACCCATTGTTGTTCCAGATAATACAGAAAATCTTAAGCTATCTGTTCCATATTTGTCCATTATTTCTAGTGGGTCTATACCATTTCCTAAACTCTTTGACATTTTTCTGCCTTGGCTATCTCTAACTAGGCCGTGCATTACTATATCGCTAAATGGCTTTTTGCCTGTTGCATACAAGCCAGAAAATATCATTCTTGCAACCCAGAAGAATATAATATCATAAGCTGTAACTAAGCAATTTGTAGGATAAAATGTTTTGTAGTCTTCTGCATCTTTGTCTGGCCAGCCCATTGTTGAAAATGGCCAAAGTGCAGAGCTAAACCACGTGTCAAGTGTATCTTCGTCTTGATGAATATGTGTGCTACCACATTTCTCACATTTTTCTGGGCTTTCTTTTGAAACTGTAATGTGACCGCATTCATCACAGTAATATGCTGGAATTCTGTGTCCCCACCAAAGTTGTCTTGAAATACACCAATCTTGTATGTTTTCCATCCAGTTAAAATATGTTTTTTCATATTTTTTTGGTACAAATTTTACATCTCCGTTTTTAACTGCTTTTATTGCAGGCTCTGCTAATTTCTTCATTGAAACGAACCATTGCTCAGATATTCTTGGTTCAACTGTGTTATGGCATCTATAGCATTTTCCAACATTATGAGTATAGTCTTCTATACTTACTAAAGCTCCTAATTCTTTTAGTTTTTCTACAATAAGTGGTCTTGCTTCGTCAGATGTTAAGCCTTTATATTCTGGTACTATATCATTCATAATATTTGACTCATCAAATACTTCTATAAATTCTAGGTTATGTTTAAGTCCTGCTTGGTAGTCATTCATGTCATGCGAAGGAGTTACCTTTACATTACCTGTGCCGAAGTCCATATCTACAAATTCATCAGCTATTATAGGAATTTCTCTGTTTACTATAGGAACTATGCATGTTTTTCCTACTAAATGTTTGTACCTTTTATCTTTTGGGTTAACAGCAACTGCAGTATCTCCTAGCATTGTTTCTGGTCTTGTTGTAGCAACTTCTACATATTCGTTCGTACCTTTTATTTGATATCTAATATGCCATAAATGTGATTTTTCTTCACTATATTCAACTTCTATATCTGATATAGATGAATGGCAATATGGACACCAGTTTATCATTTTTTTGCCTCTATAAATTAAACCATCTTTATATAGATTGCAAAATTCTTCTAAAACAGCGTCTGAAAGTCCTTTATCAAGAGTAAATCTTTTTCTATCCCAGTCACATGAACAGCCAAGTCTTTTTTGCTGGTTTTCGATTTCTCCACCATATTTTTTAGTCCAAGCCCATGCTTCATCCAAGAACTTTTCTCTACCAAGTTCTTCTTTGGTATGACCTTCACTTTTTAACTTTTGAACAACTTTTGCTTCTGTTGCTATTGATGCATGGTCTGCTCCTGGAAGCCATAAAGTGTTGTAACCTTGCATTCTTTTGGCTCTTATAATTATATCTTGAATTGTGTAATCTAAAGCATGACCCATATGTAGTTTACCTGTTACATTTGGCGGTGGCATAACAATAGAAAATGATGGCTTTGTTTTATCCATACTTGGCTTAAAATATTTATTTTCTTCCCAATTTTTATATATTTTATCTTCAAAATCTTTGGGATTATATTTTCCTTCTATTTTTTTCATAAATAAACACCTCATATATGCTTTTAAAGCATACTCTTTCTTTTAAATAAAGTGCATAATATTTTATTATGCCTAATTGTGGCTATAAATGTTTATAAATTAATTAAACATTACAGTAAAAAGCTAAGTATTATTGCGCTTACCACAGAGACGAGAAAGCCCACCGCTTTAAGCAGTAGAACTTGTTTATTTATATCTTGAGTGCTGAAATATTTTTCCGCAATTCTTCTTGCATCAAATATTGCAGTTACACCAATTGCTATAATTATAAGTAAAATTATTTTAATCATTTTTGCTTCCTTTTTTAAATTTATTACTTAAGATTAAATTTACATTCTTTCTTGTTATCTTTATGGTTTTGTATTTTCAAAAACTCTTACACACTTAAGCCTTAAGAAACGTAAGCCTGTATACTAAATCTTTTTCTTATAAACTATATTATTAGTTAAAAAACTCTACTGAAAATTTAGCTTCAAATTCTTGCCCTGGAGCTAAAACTATCATGTCTGGCTTTTGCACAAATACACTAGAACTATGAATTCTATCTGCAGTTGATTGCCATGGTTCTAAGCAAATAAATGGTGCTCCGGGTTTTGACCATATTCCTAAAAATGGCCAGCCTTCAAAGTCCATAGTTAACACTGTTTTTCTTGTTCTGCTATTTTTTAAACTTATCTTTTTATTTTGTATTCCTTTGATGATTAAAGCATCATTATCAAAAGTATGCTCATCTAAAAGTATTATTCTATTATTAATTAATTTATTTTTTGCATACTCTGTTCCTACAAGCCCATCTACTAAATACAAAAAATGAGCTCTATCTTCGTCTTCTTTAAATTCTAAATAATAATTTCCTCTTTTTAGATCATCTGGGTCAATTTTAAAAGCAGGATGTCCACCTATTCCAAAAGGCATATTTGTAACACCTGTATTTATTACTTTGTATATAAATATTAGCTTGTTTCCTTCTTGTCTGTATGTATTTGTTAGCTCAAAATCAAAAGGATATCTTGCTAGAGTATATTTATTGCTTTTTAACACGTAAGAATGAAAGTTGTCCAATTTAGTTACTGGTTCAAATTCCATATCCCTTGCAAACCCATGTTGAGGAATCTCAAAGGTTCTACCATTTATTATTGTTTGATTTCTCTTTAGCTTACCTACAATAGGAAATAATACTGGTGCATGCCTTTTCCAGTACACTTTACCATTATCATCTCTCACATCTTCTCCTTGGTGAATTTTCTCTATACCGTCTAGTTTAAAACTTAAAAGTTCGCCACCAAAACTGGTTGTAGTCATAAGAGCTTCCATAGCTAAACCTTTCTTTAAATAATTTATATATATATAATATTATTTTATGGGCTAAAAGTCAATATTTACAAGGAAAAAACTGTGTCTTTGATTATGTTTTTAATTGTATTTTAAATTCTTCACAAATATGTCAAATGGGACGGTTCTAAATGACACTCACGCTGGTGTGATTGTAATTTAGAACCGTCCCATTTGACAGCTAAAAAAAAATCAACCTGTTTTAGGATGAATTCCTAAAAACAGGTTTTAACATTATTTTTTAATTGAAAGTACTTTGAATTTAGCAACTCCAGCTGGTACCTTAGCTTCAACTACTTGACCTTTTTTAGCGCCAAGTAATGCTGAACCTATTGGTGATTCATTTGAAATTTTGTTTTGTGCTAAGTCTACTTCTGTTGAACCAACTATTGTATATGTTACATTTTCATCAAAGTCCATATCTAATACTTCGACTGTGTTTCCTACTTGAACTGTTTTTGTATCTATTTCTGAAGAATCTATAATTTTAGCATGTCTCAATTTATTTTCTAGCTCTGCTATTTTGTTTTCGTTCATTTCTTGTGCGTTTTTTGCCTCATCGTATTCAGAGTTTTCAGATAAATCTCCATAACCTAGGGCAACTTTTATTCTACCAGCAATTTCAGTTCTCTCAGTTGTTTTAAGATACTCTAGTTCTTGCTCTAACTTATCATAGCCTTCTTGTGTTAGTAGTACTTCTTCGCTGTCCATGACTTATCCCTCCTTTTGTGTTAAAAATTTACCTAAATATATTAATACCATAAGTAGATTTTGTCAAGGGGCATGGAAAATTTTTTTCAGTTGGGGACGGTCCTAAATCGAAAATTTTTTCGAAAGAGGACCGTCCCCAACTGAAAATTTTTCAAACTCTCCTACATTAATAATTCCTCTTTTTCCTACCACACCTGTTATTTGCATTTTAGCTTTTTCTAAAATATATCTTGCCTCATCGTATTCGTTTGTTTTAAGTAGCTCCGCTTCAAAAAGCTCTTCTTTATTCATGTTTTCATTTTCACTAAATATTCTCATTATCTTTTTTATATTAGCATTTACTTTTTCTATGCAAACTCCTTCAAAGTCTTTATTTAAGCTAAATTCATGGTTACAGTTTACAATTATGCTACTTTTGTTTACATTAAAGCCATTAAAATTTTTACAATCTAAATTAATGATTAATTCAGCATTTTTTAATGCCTTTCTTTTATTGCTTGAAACTGTTATATATATATCTTTTCTTTCCAATCTTTTTTCTAATTCTTGAAACTGCTTTAAATGTGTAGTTACTACATTTACAACTTTTACTTTTTCTGTTAATGTTTCTATTATTTTTATATTTTCTTTCGTATAATTTTCTGCTAAAACATATATTTCTTCTAACTCGGCATTTTTATTTAAAAGTTTGAAACAATAATTTAAAACCTCTGGAATAGCGCATTTTAGCAAGTGTTTACCATCTAATTTTGGATAATCCAGATCTATTCCTTTTTCAGTTATGGCATAGTCTATTCCATCTGATTTTAACTTTAAAATTAATTTGTTTTTAATTTTTTCATCAGTATCTGGTATGTAATAGGTTCTGTTTACTACCCTAATAATTTTAAAAAGTTTTTTATAAAATTTTTCAAGCCTCTTTAGCTTGTCTAATTTAACAAGTGCTATATTCATTATTTTCGCACACAGCATTTATTCTTGTAATGCTTGTACTTCCCTCCTTTGTATCAATTTAAGGGCATTTCTATATTCAGCAAAAAAATCACCCTTTTATATTATATGAGGGTGATTTTTAATTATTACTTTTTTCGTATTACATTTTTTTACGATTTGCTACATAAATTCCTTTTTAATACCTGTTTTTTCTAATTGTGTATTAGCCAATTATAACTATTCATTTGAATTATCCGTCTTAGCGTCAAGCTCGTCTGCAATTATAGCCCACACTGTGTTTGACTCTCTATCTTTTGACCAAAAAGCTCCTCCAGCTAAGTCATATTCATTAACTAAATCAAGTTTTGCTTTTAATGAGTCTTCATCTTCTATCCACATTTTGTATGTTGTACCATTTTGCTCGTATTCTATATAATATTGTTTTGTTTTTTCATCCCATGTTTTTTCTACACCATCTGGAATTGTAACACTTCTCATATTTACTACCGAGCTTGTTAAAGTCCCATTAGATTCTTTCCAAAGTCTTGTATAAAAAGGCATTGCTAGTATAAGTTTATCTGATTCTACTCCTTCTTGTCCTAAAAATTTCTTGATATTTAACTCTACCCAGTCAGCTCCCGCAACTGTTCCTGCCTCTGTTGCAGATACTCCATTTTGGTCATATCCCATAAATACAATGTAATCTGCTACTTTTCCTATTACATTTCTATCAAAGCATAATGACCAAGTTTCTGAGCCATCTGGGGCAGTAACATCAACTGATAGTGTGAGTCCAGCTTCTCTTAGCCTTGGTGCAAGTTCTATAATGAACCTTGAATAATTGTCTTTATCTGTTTGATACATATTTTCAAAGTCAATGTTTACTCCATCTACACCTGCATCAATTAATTTGTCCAGTATGTTATCTATTAAATATGATCTATTTTCAAAAGTAGAAAGTAAATTAGATACCGCATCTAAATCTCCAAGTTCGCTGTTAGATACCATTGGCCATACTTTGTAACCATTTGCATGGGCCCATTCTACATAATTTTGACCATTTCTTCCTATGTTTGCATCTATATCTCCACTAGCAGTTATTTCATAAAATGATGGTGATACTACATTTATGCCTTCTATTTCACCATCTCTTACTGGAGCTGAAACATATTGAGAATAATAATCCCAAACTAAACTTACTTTTCCATCAATTCTTGTATTTATTTTCAAATCATCTCTTACTGTATTTTCGTCTGTAATATCATCTTGTCTTACATAGCCAATTTTGCCATTTTTTGTCCTGACTTTTATCCAACCATCTTCTACAACATTTCCCCCATTTTCTCTATCTTGTACTAAAACTACAGTATCTCCTCTTTCTAGCTTGTCTACTGTTTTTGAAAATACTGTTGGCAAATATTTTACTGACATATTTTTTGAACTTAGTGCTTGTACAAATTTTCTATTTAAAGAGTCTATTGTTACAATATTGGTTTCGGCTGAATAATTTATTTCTATATTGTATATGTCTGCTAAGTCCGTTATTGGCAAATAAATTGTCCCATTTCTATTTAGTACAGAGTGAGCAATTGAAGTTTGTGCATCATTCACATTTATAGTAGTTCCTTCAAAAGGAATAGCAACTGTTTTTGTATTTGAAGTTGTTATTACCATCTTGTTTGCTTCATCAACTAGTAAATATTCATCAAAAAAGTTTTGAATATCTGCTGTTGATAAATATATTGTATTGTCTTCTATTATTATACTTGATTTTACATTTCTTGTAATATTGTTATTATTTATTACTAAATTAGTTACATTTGCAAATTCATCTCTTGCATAATTTGGTGCAATTTTTATTGCAAAAACCATTAAGCCAAGTATAATTGCTACTACTACAATTCTTAATATTAGTCTTGGTATGTTTATTTTTTCTTCTTTTGATTTTTTTGGTTTATTTTTCATTTATTTATTCTCGTATATGCCTATACGAAACTCCTTATATAAATATTTAGGTTTTTAAAGTGTCCTATAAACTATTCTTATCTTTTTTATATTTTTTGAATTCAAGTTGCATAATTATAATATCATAAAAGAAATTTTTATGGAATAGTTTTTTGCAAAATATAATAATTTTTAGATAATCGCTTGTTTTTGCTTTTAAACATACATTCACTTTTTATTTTTGATTTACATATAATGTTACAAAGGAGGTAAAGCATGGGTAAGATACTTAAGAAATTACTTGCAACTTGCCTCGTGGGTTTTGGATTGGGGGTTTTACTTGTACTATTACTTCCATTATCCGGTTGGCTTTTTATTATAGGCTGTGCTATTACAATTGCAGGTCTTTGCTGTTTATTTCATAAGTAAATTCTTGAGATAATATATTCTTTAATACATAAAAATTTTACTCAAGAAATTACAAATTGTTAGGAGGGAGTTATATGACTATTGTTGTAAAAAAAGTTCCGAAATTTTTGAGAGGAATTGTTAAGTTTTTGTTTGGAATAAAAGATTAGGACATAAGATAAAATTTAGTTATGCTTAAGATTAATTTTAGAAATACTTAAATTTGTTCTTGCTAAAATTCAAATCAGAAGAGAGTCTAGCCTTGAAATATAGGCAAAATCTTTGATTTTTCCTATATTATTAAAAAGAGAACTCTTTACATTTGCCATATGTTTTAGACAAAATTTGAGTTCTCTATTTTTTATTCTTTAATTTCATTTTAAGCACCTAACTTAGCTGAACGTAAGCATTTAGAGCATACAGACATTTTTTTGTTTTCTCCGTTTACTTTAATTCTTACTGTTCTAAGATTTGGTTTCCATGTTCTTTTTGCTCTTCTACTAACATGAGAACGAGCTATACTTATTTTATTTCCATTTGTAACTGATTTTCCACAAATATCACATTTAGCCATTTTACTGCACCTCCTATGCTTAAGTTTTAATCGCTATTTATTATGATAACATATTTATTTGATAATTTCAAGTGTTTTTGCAAATATTTTTCAAGAATAATTTTATGTAAATTTAGCTATGTATATTAAAATATACATAGCTTTCACATTTTTATAATATTATTTTCAATTCTCCGTTTACTCTGCATTTTTGTTGCCATTACTGTTACATACTTCACTCATTGTTTTGCAAAAATCTTGCATTCCAATTTCTTCATTATTATTTGCTAAGTCTCCCATAGTTAAAATACCAATAACGTGATTGTTTTCATCACAAACAGGTAATCTTCTTATTTGATTTTGAGACATTTTATTTTCTGCTTGTTCTATATTTTCATTTTCATCACAAGAGCAAACATTGCAAGACATTATGTCACTTATTGGTGTGCTATCCACATTTTTTCCACAAGCCACGCCTCTTAATACAATATCTCTGTCTGTTAAAATTCCACAAATGCAATTGTTGTTATCACAAACTGGAACTGAACCAATGTGATTTTCATTCATAATTTTAGCTGCATCACTTATTTTTGTATCAGGTGTAACACAGCATACATTTTTTATCATAAAATCTTTTACTTTCATATATTTCTTTCCTTTCTGCAAAGATAAATAGATTGATAATCTCAATCTATTTAATCTTTTAAAATTTTATATAATTAGTTTTTGCAATTTTATTCTTAATATGCAAGCAAAGATTTTAAAATTTGTAATTTTTTTCTTATTTCTTTGTTTTAATTTTCAATTAAATTATGTCTATTATTTTTTTAAACTATTTTCTTTAGAGAATTTTTGCTACTTCTTCTGTACTAACACTTTGCTTTGTTGGAATTTTTATTATTTCAAATTTTGATGTGTTATTTCCAAATTTTATTTCTACTATGTCTCCAACTTTTATTTCATAGCTAGGCTTTACAGCTTTTCCATTAACACTAATTCTTCCACCATCTGCCGCTTCATTTGCAACAGTTCTTCTTTTTATAATTCTTGCTACTTTTAAAAATTTGTCAATTCTCATTTTACTATCATTCCTTTCTAAGGTTGAAAAAGAATTGTGCTTTTGGCTAGGCGAACAAGCAAGAAAACCGGAGGTGTGCTTTTAGGCACATTGAGGATTTTCGCAGTGCAGTTCAACGACGCCAAAACGCAATTATTTTTCAACCACTATGCATTCATTCAAACTTGTTGAATATATAAATGCTTTATCTACTTTTCTTTTCAAAGCTTTTTCTAATGCTCTTTTGTATAAATCTAATTGTGATTTGTATTTTTCTTTTAATTCTTTTTCTGCATTTTCTTTTATGTAATCTGTTTTGTAATCAACTAGCACAAGTTCATCATCTTTTGATATAAAATATAAGTCCATAACACCTTGCACCAATATTGGTTCATTAGTGCCTTCATAAATCTCACCTGAATTTATATTTAAGTAAAATGGAGTTTCTCTATGTATTTCTTTTGCCTGTAATATTTCATTATATAATTTTGAATTCAAATAATTTTCAATTATCTTCATATCTATTAGGCTTTTTTCTTCTTCTGTAATTGCATTTTTAGCAACTAGCTTTTCAATTAGATTACTTACTTCGTTTAGGCTTTGTTCATTAGTTATTTTGCTTAAAATTAAATGAACTATTGTTCCTCTTCTTGCACCACTTAATTTTTTATCTTGTGCAAATGATGGGACTTTTGTATTTTCTTTAATTGAATTAATCTCTTTTAATGCTGTTACAGAAGTTTTTGTAGGAAGTTCTACGTCTTTTTCGTACTCATATGTGTAGTTTAGCATTTTATCTATTTTTTCATATTCTTCTTTATTTATTTTGTGCTCATTTATTTCTTTTATGATTTCTGCTTTATGCTTTCTATTTTCTTCTTGTTCTTTGTTTTGAAACTCTTCTCCCGTTAATTCTGTTTTATTTACTATATTTAGATTCATAAAAGAATTGTCATTATATTTGTAAACAAGCTCTAGCCAATCTAAGTAAGTTTTATATTTTTCTACTAATTTTGGGTTAAGTTTTTCTGGCTTTGTAAATTTGTAGTATTTATTTATTTCGTCTATTTTTTCCCCAAGCTTTTTTTCTACATTATCACTTGTTCCAACTATTATTAACTTTTCCTTTGCTCTTGTTAATGCAACATATAAAACTCTCATTTCCTCTGAAATAGCTTCTTTATTTGCTTTTATTTTTATTGCATCTTTTGCTATTGTAGGAATTTCGATTCCATCTACTATGTAATTTGCACCTATTCCTAAATTATTGTCCAAAACTATTTTTTCATTCATATCTTTTAAATTGAATTTTTTATTTGCGTTACATAGAAATACTATTGGAAATTCTAGACCTTTACTCTTGTGAATACTCATAATTCTAACAACATCGTCATTTTCTCCAATTATTCTTGCTGAGTCTATGCTTCCAGAACTTGTACCCACTTTTTCCATAAATAATATGAAGTTGAATAAGCCTTTTAAACTTATTTTTTCATATTCTCTTGCTTTTTCAAACAACTTTTTTAAATTAGCTTGTCTTAAAGTTCCGTCTGGCATAAGTCCAACATAATGATAATATCCTGTTTTATTATATATATCCCATATTAGCTCATCTAAAGGCTTGGTTTTTTCTTCTTCTTTTAGCTCTTTTAAAAGATTTGCAAATTGGGTTATTTTTTCTTTTAACTCAGGCCTTATTTCATTACTATCTTTTGCTTTTTCAAACGCTCTATAATATGAAATATTTCTGTCCACTAATCTTATTTCTATTAATTCATTGTCTGTAAATCCACCAATTTCTGATCTTAAAACTGTTACAAATGGAATATCTTGAAGTGGGTTATCTATTATCTTTAATAGTGACATTACTGTATCTATTTCAATTGTGTTTAAATATTCTGTTGTTATGTCTGAAAATACTGGTATTTCTGCATCCATAAGTTCTTTTTCATAAATGTTTGCAACTGATTTTGGACTTCTTAAAAGTATGGTCATATTTTTGTAAGGCACACCTGCTTTATTTAATTCTTTTATTTTTTTAGCTACTAGCCTTGCTTCTAATGCAGCATTTTCTATAACTTCGTAGTCTTCGGTTTCAGTATTAGTTACATTTTCAACAGCCTCATTGTTTAAGCTGTTTTCAGCATCTAAAATAGAGTTTTTCATCTTGCAAATTTCATCATTAGTTTCAATAATATTTAGCTCTGTTTCACAGTCTATGGTTGGCTCATCAAAACTTGCTCCTAAATTAAGAGCTTCTTCCTCAGTGTATTCTATTTCTCCAAGTTTTTTACTCATTATGTTGTTAAATACTAAGTTTGTGATGTCTAAAATATTTTTTCTACTTCTAAAATTTTTGTAAAGAAGTATTTTTGTGTTTTGTTTTACATCTCTATTTTTTGCAAAGTTTAGCTCTGTTACATTTGTATGTTTTTCTAAACTTGAAGTTGCTTTTTCTGTTTCAGGCAATTTATATTCATTGTATTTGCTCATAAAAAGTTTTGGGTTTGCCTGTCTAAACTTATATATACTTTGCTTAACATCTCCAACCATAAATATATTGTGTCCATTTGAAACACTATTTAAAATGTATTCTTGCACAGAGTTACTATCTTGATACTCGTCTATTTCGATTTCATTAAAATCATATTTTTTAGCTATTTCAGTAGGATTGCCATCATCATCTACTAATATTTTTAAAGCTAAATGTTCAATGTCATTAAAATCTACTATATTTTTTTCTCTTTTTCTTTTTGCAAATTCTTTTTCGAACTTCAAGACTAAGTTTTGTATGGCTTTTAATGTAGTATACATTGCATTTATGTCATTAACTGTTTCTTTTGAATTTGTTCTTACTATTTTTTGTAAATCTGTAAAATTTGCCTTGGCTAAATCTCTAATTGCTTTGGCTCTTTCTTTTGCCTCTTTTTCTTCTTCTGACATTTTACTTTTTCTAGGCCAGCTTTGCCATGCTTTTGAATTCAAGTCTTGGTACAATTTGTCCCACAAGTTAGTTTGTATTTGCTCCACATCTTGTAAATCTGTTTTTAATACAGATATAAAATCTATCAAATTCGGATATGTATCAACCTCTTGTATGGCCGCTTCTAAGTTTATTTTGCAGTCCTGTAATGTTTCTTTTACTTTGTCTACTATTATTTTACCCCAGTTAGTATTTGAGAAATCTGTAATTGTGTTTATATCATTTTGTTTGTTTAAATTTGCCTCATCTTTTGACAAAGCTTGTTCTAATTTTATATCCTCTATATTTGACTTTTCTTCATATTTAATATTGTAACTTTCAACTGCATTTTGTAGCCATTTATCTGGAAATGGATTACTTTGAATAAACTCATAAATTCTAAGTATTAGTTCCTTTAATTTTGAGTCATCATTATATGAGGCATATTTATCTAAAAGTTTTGTAAAATCTTTGTTTTGACTTTCGTATTCATCATCAAAAATATCTTCAATAACTTCTTGCTTCATTATTTCTATTTCAGTGCTGTCTGCAACTCTAAAATTATTGCTAATTCCTATTTCAAAGAAGTTATTTCTTATAACATTTAAACAAAAAGAATGGATTGTGCTTATATTTGCCTTATTTATAAGCATTAGCTGTCTTTGCAAGTTTTGGTCGTTTGGTTTTTCATCAATTTTTGCATAAATTGCGTCCATTAATCTTTGGCGCATTTCACTTGCTGCTGCATTTGTAAATGTAACAACTAATATTTTGTCTATGTCTACACCATCATTTATTATTTTATTTACTATTCTTTCAACTAATACTGATGTTTTACCACTTCCTGCTGCTGCTGAAACAAGTATGTTTGCTCCCTTTAGTTTTATTGCTTGCATTTGTTCTGTGGTCCATTTTCTTTCTGACATTTGTTTTTCCTT
>CALXZV010000007.1 GCA_944393335.1 uncultured Clostridia bacterium
AGTAAATTTAATACAAAGTATAAAGATAGAATAGAATCAATTAAAGATAGTGATAAAAAAGTAAAAGTCAGAAGAAAAATGATGGAAGTAAACGAAAAACGTAAGAGAGAAGAAAATAATGGAAGTAAACGAAAAACATAAAAATGAAGAAAAACAAGGCACAAGATAAAATTATGCAAAATTATAGGGAGACAAGCCCTATATAATTTAAGCAAATGGAGGAAAACAAATGAGAGAATGGGTAATAACAAATGGAATTGGTGGATTTGCTTCATCAACGGACATGGGGCTAAATACTAGAAGGTATCATGGTTTGCTAATTGCTGCATGCAATCCACCGGGCTTAAGAAAACTAATATTATCTAAAGTAGATGAAAGTATTATAATTAATGACAAAAAATATAATCTTTATACAAACACATCAGGTGGTGTTACAACAGAAGGCTATAAATATATGCAAAAATTTGAAAAGACTATAATTCCAATTTACACTTACAAAGTAAAAAATGTAATTATAGAAAAGTCTATTTGCATGCTTTATGGCAAAAATACAGTTGTAATTGTATACAGAGTAATTAATCAAAAAGCCAAAACAAAGTTATTACTTACACCTATAGTTAATTTTAGAGATTTTCATGCAGAAACACATGATCTAAAGTTTAGATATACTCAAAAAATTAACAGAGATAAAGTTCAATTAGACTTTGGAGAAAATAAAGGTAAAATCAACTTATATGTAGAAGGCGCAAAATACAACGAATATATAGATAATATTTTTTATTCAATGTTTTATCAAAGAGAGGCTTTAAGAGGCTTTGATGCAGAAGAAAATCATGCAGTACCAGGAACATTTGAGGTTGAAATTAAGCCAAATGAAGATAAAGAAATTGTATTTTTCTGCTCACTTGATGGCGAATATGGCAATAGCCTAGAAGAACTACAAAGGCTAAGTGGAACAAAAATTATTGAAAATGAAAAGAAAAGAATAAATGAACAAGTAAAAAAATCAGGTTTAATAGATTTTAAAAAGTTACCAAAGGAAGAAGAGGAAAAACAAAGTTACATTGACTTAGTTAATGAATACATTGTTGCATCAGACAATTTTATAGTATATAGACCAAGTATGAAATTGCATACAATAATTGCAGGATATCCATGGTTCTTAGATTGGGGTAGGGATACTTTAATAGCTTTTGAAGGGCTTTTACTTATATCAAAAAAATATGATATAGCAAGAGAGGTTTTACTTACTTTAATAAGAAGAACAAAGCAAGGAATAGTACCAAATGGATTTGATGAATATGATGGACATGCCTTATATAATAGTGCAGATGCCTCACTTTTACTATTTGAAGCAGTTCAAAAATATTTGGAGTACACAGGGGACTATGACTTTGTTAAAGAACATTTATATGGAAAGATGATAAAAATTATTGACTACTATATAAACGGAACAAACTTAGATGGCAACAATATTAGATTTGATGAAAAAATTTATCTTATTTCATCGGGAACAATGGATACTCAAAACACTTGGATGGACGCTAAAGTTAGTGGCAAACCAGTTACACCTAGAAATGGCAAAGCAGTAGAAATAAATGCAATGTGGTATAATGCTTTAAGAATAATGCAAAATTTATCAAAACATTATATGAAAATGATAAGATATTATGAATATGGAATGCTTGCAAAAAATTGTCAAAAATCTTTTGTAAGAAGATTTTATAATCCATACAAAAAATGCTTGTATGATGTTCTTGGAGATGATAAAATAAGACCAAATCAAATATTTGCTTTAAGCCTAACATATCCAGTGCTTGATTGTGATAAAGATATGGCAAAAGAAGTATTTGTTACAGTAACACAAAAATTATTAAACAAATATGGGTTGCAAACTTTAGCTGCGGGCGAACCTGGTTTTACAGCAGTTTATGAAGGTTCACCAGAGCAAAGGGACAGCGAGTACCATCAAGGTATAACATGGCCTTGGCTTTTAGGGCAATATTATAATGCACTTAAAAATTTAATTAAAGCAGATAATAATGAAGAGAGTAAACAAAAATTAATAAATACACTAACACAATTTAGAATAAATACAGCAAACACATTTACTTATGAGCTTACAAAAGGAAATACAGTAGGAAGTATTTGTGAAATATATGACTCTACAAATCCATCTACAGGAAAAGGCGCGTTTGCACAAGCCTGGAGTGTGGCAGAAGTATTTAGAATTTTATTAGATAACGCTCAAAAATAATTTTGTATTGGCGTCGTTCAACTGTGCTCTCAAGGTCCTTAGGTGTGCAAAAAAGCACAATTCTTTTTGAACCAAGTTTGCACTATGAGGAAGGAATAAAAAATGCGAATTTTAGGAATTGACCCAGGTTTTGCAATAACAGGGTTTAGCATAATAGAATACAAAGGAAATCATTTTACATTAATAGATTCAGGAGCAATACTCACCAAAGCAGGTGAGTCTTTTCCTGACAGGCTTGTAAAAATATATGATGATATGCAAAATATTATAGATACATACAAACCAGAAGTATTATCAATAGAGGAATTATTTTTTAACACAAATACAACTACTGCTATAAATGTTGCACAAGCAAGAGGAATAGTACTAGTTGTGGCAAGAAAAAATAATGTACCTATATATGAATATACACCACTTCAAATAAAACAAGCAGTAACAGGCTATGGAAGAGCAGACAAAATCCAAGTTCAAAAAATGGTAAAATCTATATTAAAAGTTGATAAATTGCCAAAGCTTGATGATACAACAGACAGCATGGCTGCTGCAATTTGTTATGCACATTCTAGTAGATTTTCAAAAGCGTTGTAATTTTTTCAGTTGGGGACGGTCCTTTTTTGAAAATTTAAAATTAAAGCCCAAGCAATATGTCTATTCTTCATTCTCAAGGATTAAGCAGCAGCGACCCGCGCCGAGAATGTGAAAATAGATATATTGTTGGGCGTAAGCATTTTTCGATTTAGGACCGTCCCCAATCAGAAATTTTCGATTTAGGACCGTCCCCAACTGAAAAAAATTAGAAAGGAAATAGTTTAAATGATTTATTTACTTTTGGGTGAAGATGAATACTTAAGAAATGAATATTTAAAGAAGATAAAAAAAGCATTTGGCGAGTTACAACTTGGAATAAATTATGTGCAAATTGACGAAAATAATGTGTCAAACATAATTTCAGACATAGAAACACCTGCATTTGGCTTTCCTACCAAGCTTATAATAGCAAAAGATACAGGGCTTTTTAAAAAGAAAAATGCTTTAGCAGATACATTAGCTGAGTATTTAAAAACAGCAAATTTAGATGGCGTAGAGCTCGTTTTTGTAGAAATAACGCCGGAAAAAAATGCATTATATAATACAATAAGTAAAATAGGTGAGGTAAAAGAGTTTAAAGAGCAAAAATTGCCACAGCTAATTACAAAGGTAAAATCTATTGCAAAGGCATATAATGTAAACATTACCGAAAATACAGCAAGCTATTTCATAGAATGTGTTGGAACAAATATGAGTGACATAATTAATGAGCTTCGAAAACTTATAGAATATGCAGGCAATGGTGGAACTATTGTAAAAGATGACATTGATGCACTTAGCATAAAAAAGTCAG
Source organism: uncultured Clostridia bacterium (assembly GCA_944393335.1). Lineage (GTDB taxonomy): Bacteria > Bacillota > Clostridia > TANB77 > CAG-508 > CAG-793. The sequence goes on from CALXZV010000007.1 coordinate 3,639, forward strand.
AAAGTATTATATTTGATTTAACAGATAATCTAGGAAGAAAAAAAATCGCAGATGCTATAGAAGTGTTGCACAATTTAATTTATGCAAAAGAACCTGTACAAAGAATACTCATAATGTTGTATAATCATTTCAAAAAATTATATATAATAAAATTAGCAATAGAAGAAAACAAAAATGTGGCACAAAGTTTAAAATTAAAGCCAAATCAAGCTTTTTTAGTTGGCAAATATCAAACTCAAGCAAAATATTTTAGTAAGGAGGAATTGCGAAGTTTACTTGAAGAACTAATAAAAATAGACAGTTCTTCAAAATCTGGGGGAATAGAAATAAATGTTGGACTAGAAACTGTACTTTGCAAATATTGTTCATGAAAGCATTAGTAGATGGAAGAATTAGAGAAGAAGAATTTACATATTTATTAGAAGAATTAAAATTAGATATCATTTTGATAGAACCTTCAAATAGTGTTTATCCTGAAATATCTGGACATAGCGACATATTTTATACAAAAATAGATAATCAAATTTACTGTAGCCCAAATGCTAGATATATAGAAACAAATTTTATAATTGGTAAAGAGCCTGTAAAATATAGTTATCCGGACGATGTTAAATACAATGTTTGTCAAATTGGTAAATATGTAATAGGTAGTAAATATGCCGATGAAAAAATTTTAGACAAAATTAATGTATTTGTAAAACAAGGATACACAAAATGTAACATAGCTGTAACTGGAGATAATTCATGTATCACATCAGATGTTGGAATATATAAAACTTTAAAAGATTTAGGCATGGACGTATTACTTCTTCAAACAGATAATATAGGCTTAATAAATAAAGACCATTTATTTTCAGAAATGCATGGATTTATTGGAGGAGCTACAGCCATAGTAAATGACACCTTTGTGCTATTTGGAGATGTAGATTATTTAAGCAAAGAAAATAGAAGAAATTTACTTGAGCATATAAAAAGGCACAATCTAAAATTTAAAGATTTTAAGTATTTGAAAATAGTAGATTATGGTGGATTACTTATTTATGCTTAAAATTTAAATATGTAATGTTTTGAGGATACATCCAATAAAATCTAAAAACAACCATAAAAACATGAATAAAAAAGTTCTAACTTTAACATAATAAAGTTAGAACTTTTTTGCTAAATAATAAAACTACGTTTTTTTATTTAACAAAAACATCTTTGTAACTAAAACGTTAAGCTACTTTTTAAAATACAAAGATTGTATAGCTTAGAAAGGATATAAGATGATAGATTTTAGAACAGACTTGGCAGATGAGCGATTAAGCGAATGCATAAAATCTGGTGAAGTTGAAGGAATTTCTTCGGAAAATATTGATTTGGATAATACTTTAAAAGTTACAAGAGTAAAAGTATTAAATGAAAAAGGAAAGCAAAAAATAGGGAAAGAAATAGGAACATACATTACTTTAGAAATAAAAAATATAGATATAATTTCAAAAGATAAATTAGAAAAAATAAGCAAGATTTTAGCTGAACAATTAAAAGAATTAGTAAAAGGGTATAATTCAATATTAGTTGTAGGACTTGGAAACATAGATACAACCGCTGATTCTATAGGACCAAAGGTTATAAAAGATTTACAAATAACAAGACATATAAAAAAATATGCTCCTAATTTAATTGACAAAAATGCAATAGAAATAAGTGGCATAGCACCGGGTGTGCTTGGAACTACAGGCATAGAAACTGGGGAGATATTAAAAGGAATAGTAGAAAAAGTAAAACCAGATGCTATTATAGCAATAGATGCATTAATTTCAAGAGATATTTCAAGGCTATTTAAAACAATTCAAATAAGTGATACGGGAATAACACCTGGCGCTGGAGTTGGAAATAGTAGAAAAGAAATAAGTAAAAAAACAATGGGTATACCAGTAATTGCGGTAGGTGTACCAACTCTTGTAGAAGCGGCAACAATAGTTGCTGACAGCATAGATCTTATTTCAAAGCAATTTGAAGAATTTAAAGACTTGCAAGAAGCAAGTAAAGAAGATAAATATAGGCTAATAAAAGCTGTACTAGAGCCATCAAAATATAATTTAGCTGTGACACCAAAAGAAGTTGACAGCCTAGTAGATAATATGAAGCTTATTATCGCTCATGGAATTAATAGTACATTTTAAATCATATAGTGAATTGCTACTAGAATTAGCAAATGCACTGGGTAAAATGCATAAAATACGTATTTCATACTTGGTCCTTTTTTTCCATTATATAATAACATAAATATAATAGGAAAAAATGTTCCAATTATTTGCACAAGGCCATAATTATAGGAACTAGATGCAAAATAGTTGCTAAATTTTATTATAAGTAAAGCCAAAAATACAATTGCAAATAATATATTATTGTAAAAATATGTTATGGCATTTTCTGAGGTTTTGCATACAGCTTCTGGAATACTATTAGCCGATGTGCCAGATGCAACATTGTTAGAATCAGATTTTGCATGTTTATCATTATAAAATAGGTATATGCAAATAATTAAGCAAACGCCAAACCAGCCATAATCAGTTTGAGCAAGTTCTGCTATTGCCATTAGGATAATGTCAAAAACGACAGCAATTATTTTATATTTTTTAGGTAAAGTATCTAAAACATAAATTGCTAAAAGGCCTAATGCTAAAGTAAAGTAAACATTTAACAAATCAAATCTACCTATATATGAATATGTAAACAAGCTAAAAGGTATTTGCGAAATAAGGCCAAATAAGAATAATCTTAGCAAATATTTTTTAACGTTTCGAGTGTGTTTATATCCAATAACTATTTGAAAACAAAATAGTGGAAAAGCTATTCTGCCTATTATATTTAATATACTATAATGACCTAAAATAGCATCTCCAGAGTGGTCACAAAACATTGTAATTATTGCAATTAATTTTATAACATAACTTGACATAATACAAAACTCCTGCTTTAATAATTTAGATTTTATTGGAATATCTATAAAACCAGTTAAAAAATTCTCAAACAATTAATATAAATTTTAAAAATTTATATTAATTGTTGAATTAAAATTTTTATTAAAGAAATTGTTCAAAAGGCATTTCTCTTAGCCTAATTTCCTTACCATCCAGATAATTTAAAAGTCCACTATCATTAGTAAAATTAAACTTCAAGCTATAACTGCATAAAAGCTGAGTATTTACTCCAAATTTTTTGTTTATCTCATATGAACCATATTTGCCATCACCTAAAATAGGCAAACCAATATGTGCTAGGTGTGCTCTAATCTGATGTGTTTTACCAGTATGCAATGTAACATTTAGCAGGCTTAATTTTTTGCTCTTATTAGTATCTATAACTTTATAAGAAGTCAAAATCTTTGAATAACCTTTCTTGAATTCGTCAGAAATATATACAATAGACTTCTTACTATCTTTAAATAGGTAAGCTGTCAAATTATCTGACTTTCGTAATGGAATACCATAGCAAAGACAAATATAGTGCTTTTCAATTTCCTTGTCTTTAAATTTATCAAGTAAAATATTTAAACTTTCTTGATTTTTAGCAAATAAAACTAATCCCATAGTATTTCTGTCAATTCTATGACATGGCTCTAAAAAAGTATAATCTTTTTTCTTAATTGATGTAAGTGAAAAGTCGCCAACAACTTCTAGACTGGCAGGTTTATAAAAAACTACAATATTATCATCTTCGTAAATTGTTTTTATATCCTGAAAATTAACACCATATAACTCACTATCAATAATATAAACATCAACAACATTGCCTGAAATTAAAGAAACGTTTTGATTAATTCTTTTTCCATTTAACTTTATATCTTTTTTTCTTAAAGCTTTATAAATGGTATTAACTTTTAAAGCTGGAAAAATATTTGTTAAATATGTAATTAAGTTTTTGCCGTTGTCTTTTGGCTCTACAATTAGTGTTTTCATATTAAAAATCCTTTTTTAATTAATTATAAAAATTAATTCTATTATAATTAAAAATTGGCTAAAAAACAACTGAAAAACACAAAATTTTAGAAAATGTCTAAAACAATGATGTCAATAATTTTTGAAAATGTCTAAAACATTGATTGACATAATTCAAACAATTTGCTATAATTTTATTTACATTCATTTTGGAGGTGTTATACTTGAAAAGTAAAAATCTTATGGAAATAGTCAAAAGAGCAAGTATTCTTATGGACATTCCATATGAGAAAATCCAAGAACGGAAGGAATGGAAAGAGGAGAAAAAACGTTTTATTGATGACATAACATATGTAATGCTAAGTCTAAAATATTTTGGATTTACCGAAAATGAAGCATATAGTTTCATTAGAGGCAGCGAGAAAACTTTAGATTCTGTTCTCTTCTTCTTTATCTTGAAAAAGTGTAGGGAGAAGACAAAAACATTTTCTGAACTCAAGGTGGCTGTAACAGCAGAATGGTACTCTGATACGGTTTGGAAAAACCTGAATGAAATATCTAGCATCATTTTGGATGCGTTCTTTGAGAAAAAAGGAGGAATATGTTTTACCGCTACAGCGAAAAATAAAGAGTAAATACAAACACCGGTCGTGTGGTCTTCCACACGACTTAATTTTTTATCGTATAATGAAGATCTATTTTTTTACTCATTTAATAAAGTTTTTAATCTTTTAATAAATTTTCCTACAAAATAAAAAAAGTGCTATAATATAAGTACCCTCTGTTTTGTATCGCACTCTTAAATAGGTGCATACATGGATAATTTTTCCGTGTAAAATAGCATCATAAGAGAGGAGGATATAAAATATGAATAAATTAAAAATACCAGAAAATCACAGCGGTATAAGTAAAACTTTACGTCTTCCTGACAATGTAATTGAAGATGTACAAAAATTAGCAGACAACAAAAACTTATCTTTTAACAAAACAGTAATAGCCTTACTAAAATATTCCCTTGAAAATTTAGACGAAAGCGACAAAAAACTTTTAGAAAAAAATGGATAAGAGACAAAAATAAGACCCAAAAATATTAAATTGCAAATTAATATTTTTGGGTTTTTTTATAATATAGGAAAAATCGAAGATTTTGCCTATATTTCAAGATAAAGTTACCTTAGGCAGCCCGAGCAAAGCTCGTGGCATGTGGCGAAGCCACTTTTCTTATAATTATGGTCAAAATTTAAGCGGTATTATTTCAAAAATAAATATAATCCAATTACTATTTCTATTATTAATATAGTTGGAAATCCATACTTAAAATACCATTTTTGTGTTTTGTGCCTAAAAGTATACATGCCAGCTATACCACCAATGCCTCCACCAAGAAGAACTAGACAAAACAAAAATTTTTCACTAACTCGCCAGTCGCCAAGCTTAGCTTCATGCTTGTCCCACCACATAATAAAAAATGTTAATAAATTAATTACTATCAAATAAATTATAATATTTTTAGTAGTAAAAATAGCTTTTACTAATAAATTAAAATCTATCATAAACCATTTAATCCTCATAAATATTTGTTCTAAAATCTAAAGAAAATCTTCATTTCTTTAAATATTAATATTGATTTTAGAATCTTTTCTTCTTTTTCTATATAATGTAATTTTTCTTCCCATAACCTGAACTACTATGCAATTTGTATTATTAGCAAGCTCTACTGCTATTTCGTGTGCGTCTTCAGGAGAAGTTTCTAAAACAGTAATTTTAATAAGCTCACGTGCTTCAAGTGCATCATCAACTTGTTTTATTAAATTATCATTAATACCAGCTTTTCCAACTTGAAGAATTGGCTCTATGGTATTTGCTAAACTTCTTAAATATGCTCTATCTTTGCTATTCATAAAATATTATTATATGATTAATTTAATCATAAACTCCTTATATTATATTTAAGTTTTTTAAAGGTACTTATAACCTAAGAAAAACATGCTCAAGTGGTATAAAATTTTACTGCACACTTATTGCATTGTTTTATTATAAGTAAAGACCTGTTGTCTTAGAAAAAGCTAAGATACAGGTCCTTATAGTTTGGAGCAGGTAACGGGAATCGAACCCGTATAGCCAGCTTGGAAGGCTGGAATTCTACCATTGAACTACACCTGCATTTCCGATGACAATATTTATTGTACAATATATTAAAAAAAAAGTCAAGTAAAAATTAAAAAAAAATTGCTTGACTTTTACTAAAAAAAGTTATATAATTAATTTATCATAAGACGAGAGCAGAAAGAGTGGAACAAATCCACTCTTTCATTACGTAATTGGCATAAATAAACATCAATATATTTTGCATAAGTCTTTAAAAATATTAAACATAATTATGATTATGCAAAAAGAAAGGAATAATCTTAAATGACAAGTCTAGAAAAAAAAGTAGAAGACTTAGTTAAACCAATCATAGAAAACCTGGGTTACAAAGTTTATGATGTAATGTATCAAAAAGAAGGCAAGGGCAATTATTTAAGAATCTTCATTGATAGTGATAAAGGCATAGACTTAAATGATTGCGAAAAGGTAAATGATAGCATAACAGATATCTTAGATGAAAAAGACTATATTAAAGCACAATATTTTTTGGAGATCTCTTCACCTGGGCTTGAACGCAATCTCAGACGTGATGAACAATTTTTAGCTAATATAAATAAAAAAATAGAAGTGCATTTGTACAATAGTATAAACAATAAAAAAATTATTACAGGAATACTTAAAGAATATACTAAAGACTATTTAATTATTGATAATATTAAAATAGAAAATTCTAATATTGCAAGTGCAAAAACTATATATAATTGGGAGGAATGTTAAAAAATGAAGAAGAAGGTTACAAAAGTAATAAACAAAGGGATTGACACAACAGAGCTTATACAAGCAATGGACGAATTAGAAAAAGAAAATGGCATTAAAAAAGACTTTTTAATGGAATCAATCGAATCTGCTTTAGTTATAGCATACAAAAAGAATTTTGATTGCAATGATGAAAATGTAAAAGTAGTTTTGGATAAAGATGATGGACAAATGCATGTGTACCAACAAAAAGACATTGTAGAAGAAGTTACTGATGATAAAAAAGAAATTAGCTTAGCAGGTGCTCAAAAAATTAATCCAAGCTATAATGTTGGTGATGTTGTTAATTTTGAACTTATGCCAAAAGAATTTGGTAGAATAGCAGCTCAAACAGCAAGACAAGTTATAACTCAAAAACTTAGAGAAGCTTCAAGAGATATAATTTTTACAGAATTTGCAGACAAAAAAGGTGAAATTATAACAGGTTTAGTTCAAAAAGCAGATGGCGGAGCCGTTATAATGGATCTTGGTAGAATAGAAGGTATTATGCCTAAAAAAGAGCAAATTCCTACAGAAAAATACCATGTAAATGATAAAATAAGAGCTTGCATCATTAGTGTTGAAAAGGGTGTAAAAGGTTCTACTCAAATAATTCTTTCAAGGGCTAGCACAGAATTTGTAAGAAAGTTATTTGAAATAGAAATTCCAGAAATATATGAAGGTGTAATTGAAATAAAAGGAATTTCAAGAGATCCAGGATTTCGTAGTAAAGTTGCTGTTTATTCACCAAATCCAAACATAGATCCAGTTGGCTCATGTGTTGGACAAAAAGGTATTCGTATTCAAAACATTATTAATGAGTTAAATGGTGAAAAAATAGATGTTATAGAATGGAACGAAGATCCGTCAATATATATTTCTGCTGCTTTACTTCCTGCAAAAGTTCTTGCAGTTGATATAAAAGAAGACGAAAAATTTGCACAAGTTATAGTTCCAGATGACCAACTATCTTTAGCTATAGGCAAAGGTGGACAAAATGCAAAACTTGCTGCAAAACTTACTAATTGGAAAATAGACATAAAGAGTGAATCTCAATTTAGAAAGATTCTTGAAGATAAAATGGCAGAAGAAAATGAAGAAAATACAGATGAAGTTGTTTCTAAAGAAAACCAAGATAGTAATGCTGAAACAGTTTCAAAAGAAAACACAGATAATGCGAATGAGACTGCTACAAATGAAAATAAAGATTAAAAATATGCAATTGCCTTAAATTAAGGCTTAAAGGTATATTTTTGTAAAAAAGTCATAAAATGTTAATTAAGAGAATATAAGAGGTGTAATGTTGAAAAAAAATATCATAAATAAATATAACAAAAATATTGCAGGGGGTGATTTGAATGGCTAAAATAAAAATACATGAATTAGCAAAAGAATTAAATTTAGGAAACAAAGAAGTAATAGAAATAGCAAATAAGTTAGGACTAAATGTTACAAGTCACTTAAATGCAATTGAAGAGAAGGACGCTAATAGAATAAGAGAAAATGTGAAAGGCGAAGATAAAAAATCTGAGGTAAAAACTACAGGGCAGGTTATTATAAGACGAGAAGTTATAGTTAGTGACGAAGAAGAAGAAAAGGAAAAGAAAAAGCAAGAAGAGGCTAAGAAAAAAACAGCTGGGTTAGGCTTTAATCAAAAAAGAAACAAAGATTACAACATAGTTTATAGAGAAAAGCCAACAAAACCTATGACTGTTAGTGAGCTTTTTGGTATTAAACCTAAAAAAGAAGAAAAAAAGCCTGAGCCTAAAGTTCAAGAAGCACCTGTTAGTAAGCCAGAAAAGGTAGAAAGCAAAACTGAAACGGTAGCACCTGCCACTTCTATTCAAAAACCGGTTGAAACTAAAACTACTGGAGTAAAAGAGCAATTGCTTAATTCTAAAGAAAATATGGCTCAAAAAACTACTCCTAGTCAAGACCAAAAAACTTTTAACAAGAATTATAAAAATGAAACTAATGGTCGTAACAGGGAAAATAGACCAAATAACTATAATAATGGTCGTGGTGAAGGTTATAGAAATAATAATCGTGGAAATTCTAACTACAATGGCGCTCATGGCTATAATAATCGTCAAAATAATTCTGAACGTGGCTTTAACAAGAATAATAGAAATGGAAACAATAACTTCAGAAACAACAATGGTGGCAATAATTTCAAAAGACCAATGAATAGCAAAAATATTGAAAGAAATATTAAAGACATAATGGAAGCTGAAATTGCAGAAAAGAGTAATCAAAGAGATTACAGCACAAGAATAATAGATAAGCAAAAAGCCAATAGATACAATAATCAGGATGACAAAAAGAGAAGAAATAGAAGAGGCGATGAAGAAGATAACTTCAATGAGGATAAATTAAGAAATTTAAAACAAGTTGATAAATTATCTAATATGTTTGAAGACCAAGAAGGTGGAATGCTTGATTATTATGATTTAACAACTGTAAGAGGCAAAAGAAATAAAAGAAAACCTAAAAAAGATGAAGAAAGAAATAAGCAAAAAATATTTGATTTAAAAGAGATTACAATACCTGAAAATATTACAGTCAAAGATTTAGCAGCAGACCTTAAGAAAACAAGTTCAGAAGTTATTAAAAAGTTATTTGACTTAGGCATTATGGCAACAATAAATCAAACAATTGACTTTGATACAGCTTATTTAGTAGCAGACGCTTTTGGAGTAACAGCAAATAAAAAAGAAGAAGTTAAAGATGAAGACATTTTATTTGATGATTCTGAAGACAAAGAAGAAGATCTAAAACCACGTCCACCAGTAGTTGTTGTTATGGGACACGTTGACCATGGTAAAACATCACTTCTTGATGCAATCAGAAAAACTCATGTTATTGAAGGTGAAGCAGGTGGAATTACTCAACACATTGGTGCATACATGGTAAACATAAATGGTAGAGAAATTACATTTTTAGATACACCAGGACATGAAGCTTTTACAAGTATGCGTGCTAGAGGTGCTCAAATTACTGATATTGCAATACTTGTTGTAGCAGCAGATGATGGTGTTATGCCTCAAACAATTGAAGCTATAAATCACGCAAAAGCTGCAAATATACCAATCATAGTTGCTATAAACAAAATAGATTTACCAGGAGCAAATCCAGACAGAGTAAAACAAGAACTTATGAAATATGACTTAGTTCCAGAAGAATGGGGTGGAGATACAATTTATGTTCCAATATCAGCTCTAAAACATATTAATATAGATAATTTACTAGAAATGGTATTATTAGAGGCAGATATGCTTAACTTAAGAGCAAATCCTAACAAGCAAGCCAAAGGTGCAGTTATAGAAGCAAGACTTGACAGAGCACAAGGACCAGTTGCATCTGTTTTGGTACAAAGAGGTACATTAAATGTTGGAGATAGAATAATAGTTGGAAATGCAATTGGTAAAATAAGAACAATGAAAAATGATAAAGGCAAAAAGGTAAAAGCAGCAGGACCTTCTACACCAGTTGAAATAACTGGCTTAACAGAAGTTCCAGAGGCAGGAGATATTTTCTATGAAGTAAAAGATGAAAAAACTGCTAAACACTTAATAGAACAAAGAAAACTTGCTTCAAGAGAAAAATCAATTGCAAATAATGATGTTGTAACACTAGATAACTTATTTGAAAAAATGGAAAGTGAAGACTTGAAGCAACTTAACATAATAGTTAAAACCGATGTTCAAGGTACAGCAGAAGCAATGAAAACTTCACTTGAAAAACTTTCAAACGATGAAGTAAAAGTCAAGGTAATTCACTCAATTGCAGGTGGTGTTACAGAATCTGATGTACAACTTGCAAAAGCTGCAAATGCAATTATTATAGCATTTAATGTTAGACCAGTTGGAGCTGCTAAGCAATTAGCAGAAAAAGAAGGCGTAGAAATAAAACAATATTCTGTAATTTATCAAGCATTGGACGATGTTAGAGACGCCATGAAGGGAATGCTTGCACCTGTTTATGTAGAAAAGAATATTGGTAATGCTGAAGTAAGACAAACATTTAGAATCTCAAATGTAGGAACAATTGCAGGATGTTTTGTATTAGATGGCAAACTTGAAAGAAATGCAGGCGTAAGAGTAATAAGAGAAGGCGTTGTTATACATGACGGTAAACTTGTATCTTTAAAAAGATTTAAAGATGATGTTAAAGAAGTTTCAAAAGGCTTTGAATGTGGTATTCAAATTCAAGATTACAATGACATAAAAGAAGGAGATACCATCGAAGCTTATGTACAAGAAGAAGTAAAAAGATAAAAAGTTTTCAAGATATTTTAAAATTCAAGTCTGAGTTTTAAATATCTTGAAACAAAATAAAAAAGAGGTAAAACAATGGCAAAAAATACAAATAGACTTGGTAGAGTTAATGAAGAGCTAAAAAAAGAAATAAGCCAAGTTATAAATTATGAATTGAAAAATCCAGATGTAACTGGTATGATTAGTGTAACTAAGGTCAAAGTCACTCCTGACCTTAAGTATGCTAAAGTTTATGTAAGTATTCTTAATCCAAAAAACTTAAGTAAAACTTTAAGCGGACTAAAAGAAAGTGCAGGCTTTATTAGAAGTAGAGTTGCTCAAACAGTAAACTTAAGAATTACACCAGAATTAGTATTTGAATATGATGATTCAATTGAATATGGGGAGAGAATTGACGCAATACTTAAAGAACTTAAAAAGGATGAGAAATAGGAATAAATATATATTTTAAAAATTAATTGTAATTAGAAATTATTAAAATATATATTGTAACTTATTAGAAATTTTATTATTAAAAAGGAGATAAAATGTCAACTTTAGATGAAATATTAAAGGAAATAAAAAAAGCAAATGACATCATAATCTTAACACACAATAATCCAGATGGTGATGCAATAGGCTCAAGTTTAGCTACATATATTGCATTAAAAGAAGCAGGAAAAAACGTAGAGGTAGTAATACCTAAAATGCCTAGAATATACAATTTTTTACCATGTGCAGATGAGGTAAAAAAAGAGGCAAGTAAGCAAAGCTATGACTTAGCAATATCTTTAGATTGTGCAACAATAAAATTATTAAATGGCTGGTCAAAATATTTTGAAGATTCTACAAAAAGAATTGTTATAGACCATCATAGCACAAATGATATGTATGGAGATTTAAACTATGTAGAATTAGGTTCACCAGCATGCGCACAAGTGTTATATGTGTTATTCAATTATTACAAAATTAAAATAACACCAGAAATAGGAACATGCATTATGACTGGCATAATAACAGATACAGGAGGATTCCAATATTCTGCAGTATCAAAGGAAACTTTTGAAATAGCAGCAGAATTACTAAGTTCAGGCGTAAATATTTCAAAAATATACAAAAAAGTATTTGCAACACATACAAGAGGAAATTTTGAACTTAGAAAAATAGCACTTCAAAGAATGGAATTCTTAGAAGACGGCAAAGTAGCATTTACATACATAACTAAAGCAGATGAAGAAAAAGTCCAGGCTGAAGAAGGCGATATAGAGGGCATAGTAAATGAAGGAAGAAACATAGAAGGAGTTGAAGTTTCAATATTTTTACATGAAATAGATGAAGGAATGAGAGTTTCAACTAGGTCAAACGACTATGTAAATGTTTCTGATGTATGCCTAATGTTTGGTGGCGGAGGCCATGTACATGCTGCAGGCGCAACAATGCAAGGCACACCAGAACAAATAAAGGAAAAGTTACTTAAAGAAATAAAACTTCAATTAAAATAGAGTGAAAATAAGTTTTGCTTAATCGCAAAACTTATTTTAAAAAGGATGGAAAAATGAATGGCGTAATAGTAGTAGATAAAGAAAAAGGAAAAACATCATTTGATGAAATAAGAAAGATAAGAAAAGAATTTAACATAAAAAAGGTGGGCCATATTGGAACATTGGATCCAATGGCAACAGGGGTACTTCCAATACTTGTGGGAGAGGCAACTAAGTTATCAGATTATTTAATGGAACATGACAAGGAATATGTTGCTACTCTAACTTTGGGTGAAAAAAGAGATACTGGAGATAGTGAAGGCATAGTTGTTGAAACAAAAGAGATTCCTAATGTTAATGAAATAGAACTAAAAAATGTATTAAAATCTTTTAAAGGAGAAATTAGCCAAATACCACCAATATATTCGGCAATTAAAGTAAATGGAAAAAAGCTTTATGAGTATGCAAGAGAAGGCAAGCAAGTTGAAATTAAGCCAAGAATTGTTACTATATATGACATTAAGCTAATAGAAATAAAAGAAAATAACATAACTTTTAAAGTTCATTGCTCAAAAGGTACATATATTAGAACTTTATGTGAAGACATTGCAAAAAAGCTAGGAACAGTAGGTTACATGAGTAGCTTAAGAAGAACTAGAGTGGGTAATTTTACATTAGAAGATGTGGGAAGAATTATTTCAATTGAAGAAGTACTAAAAAGCAAGCAAGAATACAAACTAAAAGACAATGAATTAAATAAACTTTTAAATGGTGTAAAAATAATAACTGGCTTAAAAGATGGACTAGTTAGAATATATAATAACGAGAAGTTTATAGGTGTTGGTGAAGTAAAAAATAAAGTATTAAAGAGAAAAATTATAATATAATTCAATTACTATTGAGACAAAAACTATTTTAACAATTAATTGATTAAGTAAAAAGACCATAAATTTTAAAGTAAAAAAAGACCCCACAATAGCCGTAAGATGAGAGAAATTTTAAGAGCCTGTTTTCACAGGTGGGTGTCTTGTTGAATGCTCCTGGGTTTCTTACTTAAAAAGCAAGCATACACGCCACATCCAAAGGCGGACTCCCTTTAATCTAATTTGTTGGTTCTAAAATTCCAGTCTACACGCACCACGTAGGGATTTATTTACCATTTATGCTCATATATGAACCTTATATAATCCAAATATGTGCTACATATAGAATATCATATTAGTTTAAAAAAAGCAATAGAAATTTTATTGAAATTATTTTTTTATTATGGTATAAGTAAAGTAGATTTCATAAAAAAATGAGTTTTGTTTAGAAAACTAAGCAAATTTAGCCTTGAAATATAGGCAAAATGGAGGAATAAACATATGAAAAAAAAGTCATTAATTATAGATGAAAAAACAATAAAAAGGAATAAATTTCTTACAAAATTAATTATAACTATTGCACTTCTTATATTATGTGTTGTAAGTATAGTAGAAATTGCAAAAGTATACACAATAAATGATGATTTTTCAAATTACATAGATTCAATAGCAAGATTAAATTCTAAAACTGTTTTTAGCATAGATAGAATTTATTTGTATAGTAGTGCAGATGCGACAAGTAATGAAACTACAAAGCCAGTTTGGGACTTAAATTTATACCAATTCACAGACATAGCTTTGTATATAAATAATAGATCAGATGAGGGCGTTAGTTATGAAAATACAATAAAAGAATTAACAATAGATAACATAAAATTTAATAATTTGCAAAGTGGGACTCCAAGTTTGTATTATAAAAATGTTAATGATTTTGCAAAATTAACAAATACAGATGAAAATAAAATAACTGACTCTTTGGAATTTAATGTTGTTAATTCTGGAGATGCAGACTATAGTACACCAGTTATTTATAGTAATTGCCAAAATCCTATAACACTTGAATATGTTAATTCAAATATGGAAGAAAATACTATAATTTCAGACATTTCTACTCCACTTACATATGATGGAAGTTTGTTAAAAAAAGGAGGCATACTCCTTAGTCAAATGAAGTGTACACTTTCATTTACAATAACAATTATAAATAATTACAATCAAAAATTTGTTGCAACTGTATATATAGATATTCCTTTAGAGGACAGTATGAGTGGTGAAAGCATTTATGATGGTAAATTGATTAAAAATATAGAAAATACTAACTTAGTAAAATTTATTAGAGTTGAATAGCTGTGCAATGATGTTTGGACTAAATATAAAAACGTGATTTAAAAGAATTAAAAAAATTTAACTAATTGTTTAGTTTTAAATCGAAAGGAATTAAAATGACAATAAAAGAAGCATTACAATATGCTAAAGAGTACGTAAATAGTATTGAAGCAAGAGTATTATTAAAATATATTTTAAAAAAAGATAATGTTTACATTATTTCAAATGCTTCAACTGAGCTAACTCCAGATGAAGAAAAAGAGCTAATCAATAGTGTTAACAAATTAAAGAGTGGGTATCCACTTCAATACATAACACATAATCAAGAATTTATGGGACTAAACTTTTATGTAGATGAAAATGTGCTTATTCCACAACCAGATACAGAAGTGCTTGTCGAAAATGCAATTAAATTAGTATCAAAAAATTTGCATCAAAATTTTTTTACTGAATTTCAAAAACAAGATGCTAGTTTTAATGAATTTGAAAAAAATGAAAGTGCAAATAATTTAAAAATTTTAGATTTATGTACGGGAAGTGGTGCAATAGCAATTAGTATAAAAAAATATTTGCCAAATGCTCAGGTATTTGCATCAGACATAAGTACAGAGGCATTAAGTATTGCAGAAAAAAATGCTAAAAGTAACGAAGTAGAAATAAAATTTATCAAGTCAAATATGTTTGAAAACATAAAAGAAAATTTTGATATAATCGTATCAAATCCACCATACATAAAAACTACAGAAATTAGAAAACTTTCACAACAGGTACAAAATGAGCCAACTTTAGCTTTAGATGGTGGAAATGATGGACTAACCTTTTATAAAATAATATCAAAAGAAGCTCCAAAGTTTTTAAATAAAAAAGGAGTTTTGCTTGTAGAAATTGGGTATGACCAAGGCTTAGCTGTAAAAAGTATATTTAAAAATTCAAAAATAGTTAAAGACTATGCTGGTAATGATAGAGTGGTAATATGGAGTTTGCATAATACTAATTTTTAAGTTTAATTAAAAAAATTTGCTTAGGAGGAATAAAAATTGGAATCATTTTCAAGAAAAGTAAAAGAAGAATTAAGTAAATTAAATAATTTATCAAATAAAGACCTTGTAAAATACGAGTTACAAGGTTATTTGTTAACTACAAGTTCAAATAAATTTACTACAGAAAACGAGTACAATATAAATAGATTTAGCAAACTTTTAAGTAATAGCGGGCTAGAAGACTTTAAAATAGAAATGCAAGGAAACAAATTTTGCATAACAACAAAAAAGCAAATTGAATTAAAGCAAGATGTAACAGATGTAGAAGAAGCAAAGGCTATTGTAAGAGGTAGTTTTATGGGTGCTGGTTCTATATCAAATCCTAAAAGTAAATATCATTTGGAAATAGTGTTTCAAACAGAAGAAAATGCAATAAAAGTAAATCATATATTAAATCACTTTGAAATAAATAGTAAGATTTTGCAGAGATCAAAAAATTACATTGTATACATAAAAGATGGAGAGGATATTTCAAATTTTTTAGCTTTTATTGGGGCAAATAAAAGTGTACTTAAATTTGAAGAAAACAGAGTTATAAGGGATGTTAGAAATAATGTGAATAGAATAGTGAACTGCGAAACAGCAAATTTAAATAAAGTAATAAAAACATCTGTTAAACAGATTGAAGATATTAAATTAATAAAAAAACACAATAAATTTAAAGATTTAAAAGATGGTGAAAGAGAGCTTGCAGAATTAAGATTAAACAATCCAGAAGCGTCTTTAACTGAACTTGGCAAAATGCTAAAAAAGCCAATCAGCAAGTCAGGAGTTAATCATAGAATGAGGGCAATACAATCTGTGGCAGAAGAACTTAGAAATAGCTAAATAGAAAGGAACATTAAAGTTATAATGAGAGAATTAGGTTTTTATATACATATACCATTTTGTAAAAGTAAATGCATATATTGTGATTTTAACTCATTTGCACAAAAAGATGATTGTATTGAACCATATATAAAAGCAGTAATAAAAGAAATAGAAGAATATGCCAAACTAAATCAAGACGTTCTAGTAAAAACAATATATATTGGAGGGGGAACACCTTCATATATCAAAGAAAAGTACATAAAGGATATTTTGAAAACAATAAAAGCCAATTTTGAAATAATACCAAATCCAGAAGTAACAATAGAAGTAAATCCAGGAACTGTAAACAGGCAAAAACTAGAATGTTATTATAAAGCTGGCATAAACAGACTAAGCATTGGACTTCAAAGCACAAATGATAAGCTATTAAAATTACTTGGCAGAGTGCATGATTTTGAAGATTTTTTAGAAACAGTAAGACTTGCAAATACAATAGGATTTTCAAACATCAATGCAGACTGTATGATAGGTCTTCCAGACCAAACTATATATGATGTAGAAGAAACTTTAAACGTATTAATAAATTTACGATTAACACATATTTCAGTTTATTCACTTATAATTGAGGAAGGCACTCCTCTTGAAAAGAAAATAGCTTCAGGAGAATTAAAATTGCCAGATGAAGAAATTGAAAGATATATGTATTGGTTTGCAAAAAGAAAGCTAGAAGAAAACGGATACTTACATTATGAGATATCTAATTTTGCAAGACCGCTTTTTAGATCTAAACACAACTTAGACTGTTGGAACCAAAAGGAATACAAAGGATTCGGAGTATCTGCTAGTTCATATGAAAATGGAATAAGGTATACAAATATTTCTAGTATAGAAAAATATGTAAACAATATAGAAGCGGGTAATTTTGAAGAAAATCATATAGTAGAAGAAAAACAAGATAGAGAAGCAATGATGAAAGAATATATGCTTTTAGGTCTTAGAAAAATCACAGGAGTAAATATTACTGAATTTAGAAGAAAATTTGGTACAACTCCATTATACAAATATAATAAAGAGTTAACAAAACTAATGCAAGAAGGCTTAATTGAAGCCAATGAGCATAGTATTAGACTAAGCAAAAAAGGATTAGATTTAGCAAACCTAGTATGGGAAGAATTTGTGTAATTGTCAAATGGGACGGTTCTAATTGACAATCACACACGTGTCAATAATTTGAGCAGTTTACATTCAAATTTGACTTACTACAATATATATGGTACATTATGACGTAAAGGTGATGTTTATGAAAAAGAAAATAATAATTATAACAATTGTACTATTAATTATAGCCATGATAATTTTAGCAGTACTCAATTATTTGAATTTAATTCCAAAAAAATATTATACAGCAGAAGACTTTGGAATAGAAACTATAAAAAGTCCAAATGATTATGACAATGATGGCATAGATGATTATACAGATATAATGCTGGGTGCAAGGCAGGATGCAGAAAATATGCCAACTTATAAAAGTGCATATTATGCGGGAGGGTATCCTCCAGAAGATGAGGGAGTATGCACTGATTTGGTTTGGAGAGCCTTTAAAAATGCAGGATATAGTTTAAAAGATTTGGTTGATTATGATATAGCGAATAACTTGGAAGTATATACACAAATAAGCACACCGGATCCAAATATAGATTTTAGAAGAGTATATAATTTAAAAGTGTTTTTTGAAAGAAATGCTGAGGCTTTAACAAAAGACATTAACCAAATAGAAGAGTGGCAACCAGGGGATATTGTAACTTTTAATGAATCTCATATTGGAATAATATCTGACAAGCGCAACAGTAAAGGCATACCTTATTTAATACATAATACAGCACAGCCTGTAAGAGAAGAGGATGTAATGGGAAGATATGCAAATCAAATTTCAGGTCATTTTAGGTGGAATGGATTGTAAAAATATTTAGATTGTGAATTCAGTACAGTTTAAGAAAGCTGCAAAAAGTAAAATAATTTTATTAAAAATAATATATAAAGTAAAAAAATTTATGATATAATTAAAAAAATTGAGGAGTGCAAAAAAATGACAAAAATCGCTGAAAGCCTTGGGGCTGTATATATATATATATATATATCGTAAGATTTAATAAAATAAATTTATGTCAACGTAGAGAAAAAACTATGCTTTTTAGACGTACAAAAAATGTCTAATTAGGCATAGTTTTTTGCGTATAATTTTTTTGTTGGGGACGGTCCTAAAACGAAAATAGAAAATGAATAAAAATTTGTAAAGCAAAATTAAGAAAAAGATAAAAATGCTAGAAAGGAAAATATATTAATGAAAAAAATAACTAAAAAGCAAAAGATTATAATTTTAGTATCAATTATAACAATTGTAATTGTTATAGGAATAGTAATAGGGGCAAATACCATTAAAATAAGTATAGCAAACGAAAAATACAATTCATCAAATAGTGATTCAAGTAATGGAAATTTATTACCAGAATATATTAAAAAAGGAATAACTTTAGGAGGGATAACAGGAACACTAGAAAGTTTAGACACGTCAGACGCAACGGCCACTCCAGAAGATATTTCATATGGTAAAACTGCATATGTAGATGGTAAAAAAATTACAGGACTTTTTGTACCAAAAAATAACTTGAAAATTGGAGACTTTGTGTACTATAAGCCAGATCAAGCAGATGCATATTCGGTGCAAGCGGTACATAGTGGCTATGGTAGTAATCAATCAATTACTCAAGAAGATTTAAAATGGCAAATCTTTAGCATAAATGATGATGGAACAATAGATTTGATAAGTGAAAATTCTACAAATCAAACCTTTTCATTAAGAGAAACTGCTGTTGCATATAATAATGTAGTCTTTTTATTAAATGACATGTGCAATAAATTGTATAGCAATAAAAGCTTAGGCATAGAAGGTAGGAGCATAAAAAGAGAAGATATAGAAAAGCATTTGTCAGAGAAAGGAATTCAAGAAGTATATAACTTTACATTTAAGGGACTAAAATATGGTGGGCAAAAAACTTATTATACTTATATTTATTATCCAGTATTATATGCTTTAGAAAATGGTTCAGGAATCAATACCACAAGTGTAAAAAAGGATGGAATAGGTGTTAGTGACAGTTATTATACAGAACCAACTACAGCTACCTATGCGCGAGCAAGTTCGTCATTAACAGGAACTCTTACTACATTTCAAGTAGCAAATAGTGAAGATAACTTTGTTAGTGCTACGTCGTATAATATGATACAAAATAATGAAACATATTGGATTGCAACACGTGTGGCTAGCCCAGATGATACTGGAATTAATTGGGGAGTATTAAAATCATCAGTAAATGGAATTGGCTGGGGTTTGCAACCATTTGGCTCAGCTAATCAAGGACCGGGTGGAACTGCATCATATGGTATTCGCCCAATAGTAGCAATACCTTCAGGTGTAAAATTATATGGTGGAGATGGAACTGCAGATTATCCATACCAATTAATAAAATAGCTATAAGAGGTAACAGCTGCAACATCTAATCTGGGGCTTTTTCGCAAATTTCACAAAACCCCTTGACAAACGGATATATAATTTGTATAATATATAAGTGACTTAAGAAAGAGAAATAATATAGATAAATATGCATAAGGAGGGATAAAAATGGCACAACCAAAAAGAAGATGGTCAAAAGCTAGAACTCATACAAAAAGATCTACATGGAAATTAGAAAACAAAAATTTAGTTGAATGCCCACATTGCCACGAATTAATGATGCAACATAGAGTATGCCCAAGTTGTGGTTACTACGATGGAGTTGAAATAATTTCTAAAAAAGCTAACTAATCAAGATTTTAAGAAAGAGGTGAACTAAATGAAAGCAGGAATACACCCAGAATACCATGAAGCAACAATAACATGTGCTTGTGGAAATGTAATGAAAACAAATTCAACAAAAAAAGATTTAAAAGTTGATATTTGCTCAAAATGTCATCCATTTTGGACAGGTAATTTAAGAAAAGAAACAACTGGTGGTAAAGCAGATAAATTCAAAAAGAAATATGGTTTAGCATAATTTTAAATTTATGTTATTTGCAAATAACATACGTTAAAATATAATTAGTATGAAAAATAAAAGTCT
>CALXZV010000008.1 GCA_944393335.1 uncultured Clostridia bacterium
GGAAGTAAAGTTGGAAATTACACTTGGGATAAAGTTATAACAGAGGATGGTGTTATAGGATATGTAGCAAGAGAATATTTAATAAAAGTAGATGGAAGCGACGTACCAGATGAAATGCCAGATGATTCAGGTGACAATGAAATTAATAATGAAGTAATTGAAGGAAATAATGTGGATAATGAAATAATAGAAGATGAAAATAATGCTTCAAACAATGAAGTTATTGATGATAATGATGCGAGCAATGAAACTTTAAAAAACGAGATAATAGATAATGAAACAGGTGTGGAAAATTCTGTAATAAATAATGAAGTAGTTGGAGATAATACTGTAGAGGAAACGCCAGATAGTGGAGAAGATGACTCAGATGATAACAACGAAAATGGTGATGATAATAACTCTAGTGAAGATAATGGCTCAAATGATGATTCGGACAATGGCACAGGCGGAGATAATTCAAACGGTGGCAATGGAGAAGATAATGAATCAGGTGAAGATGATTTTGAAACAGAAAGAATACTAATAGTAGAGTCTAGTGCAACAGCAAATTCAATACAAAATGCCATAATTACAAGAGGAGATGAAATTATTTTAGGTAATCAAGTCATTGCAACTGGAGATATAGCAAATATGGGTGGTGCAAAATATACAATTGTAAAAAAAGGAGATAGTACAGGAGATGGATATGTTAAGGCAAATGATTATCTAATAATAAAAGACTATATTATGGAAACAGGAACAGCAAAATTAGAAGGAGCATTTAAAATGGCAGCAGATGTAACAGGAGATAATCAAGTAAAAGCAAATGATTATTTAAAAATAAAAGACCATATTATGTATGGAATAGAACTTTAATTTTCAGTTGGGGACGGTCCTAAATCGAAAAAGGAGGAATGTTTAATGAAAGTAAAAAAATTTTTATTAATTTTAATGACTGTACTTATATTATTTTCAAATCTTAACGTAAAAGCTGCAAGCTATAGTTTTAATTTTACCGGACCAAGCGAGGCTACAAGTGGGCAAACAGTAACACTTACAATTACTGCAAATGGCTTAACAGGAAAAGTTAATTTAAGTGCTACAAATGCTAGGTTAAGTTCAAGTTCGGTGTGGGTAGAAAAAAATTCTGTAAATGTAACTGCTACCATTACAGGTTTTCCAGCAAAAATAACAGCTACGCCTAGTGAGCTAACAGACAATGAATATAATATTGTAAGTATAAGTTCAAAAACTATAACAATAAATCAAAAACAAACTTCATCTGGAGGATCTGGTAATACTGGAAGCGGTTCTACTGGTGGAAGTAACCAAGGAGGAAGCTCAGGTGGTTCAAGCGGTGGCAATTCTGGCAGTTCAAGCGGTTCTTCAGGTAGCTCAGGAGGTACATCAAGTGGTGGCTCATCAAATTCAGGTGGCACTACTTCAGGCGGTGGAACATCTGGAGGTTCAACAAATAGACCAAGCTCAGGTGGAAGTTCTAGTAGTGGTTCAACAAGTAGACCACAAACCGGAACAAGTAGCACACAATCACCAGATGGAACATATGTGCCAAATGACAGTAACATAGATGACGGAAGTGTTAAATCAAGCAATAACTATTTGTCTTCTATAACAATAAGCGCAGGAAATTTGTCACCAGAATTTTATAGAGAAACATTTGAATATACAGTAGAAAATTTACCGGAAGATATTGTAGAACTTGAAATAAATGCAACAGCAGAAGATGAGAGAGCCCATATAAGCGGACTAGGAGTTGTATCACTAAATCCTGGAGAAAATAGAATACAAATTGAAGTAACAGCAGAAAATGAAAACGTAAGAGAATATGTATTAATAGTCAATAGAAAACAAGATTTAATAGAATCAGACTTAAGATTAACTTCTTTGGAAATAAGTCAAATAAATAAAAACGGAGAATTTAACACTTTAGAAATACCATTTGATAAAGAAACATTTGAATATAATGTAGAAGTAGAAAATGACATTGTAGACTTAGACGTAAATCCAACAGTAGAAAGAGAAGGAATAATAGTTGAAACAACTGGCGAGAAAAATCTAAAAGACGGAGAAAATATTGTATCAATAACTTTAACTGCGCAAAATGATGACACTATTCAAACTAACTATGTTATAAAAGTAAATAGAAAATCTTCTACGGAAGTGTCAGCAAATGTAGGACAAGAAGATGAAACTTGGAAAATAGTAGTCATTGGAATTTCACTCTTAATTTTAGTGATTGAAATAATAGCATATATTTGGATGAGAAAACATAATAGAACACTGTAAAAACATTGACATTTTTAATTATTCGGTATAAAGTATAGGCAAGTAATCGTTTTTCAATTCTAGACCTTACCTAAGGAGGAGGCACATATGATAAATAACAACGAAATTAGAGTTTTTACCAATACTAAGCGGGTAAACGAAACCGAGAGTGGTAAAGAATTCAAAATATCTGTTACAATTCCAAAAGACATTAAAGTGAACAACTTGAAAGTACTGTTTAACATGGAAGGAGAAAATCCTTCTGTGGTAAAGGAGATGGCAAAAGAGCAAAAAGATACTACAAGGGAAGATGTAGCAAGCAATACCTATACGGCGGTTGTTACTCTTGATAGAATTGGCAATTATTTTTATTTCTTTTCTTTTACTGATAATGAAGGACACAATCAGGCCATCAAGCTCAGTAGAGAAACTAATAAGCCAATTTTTACTTTGGGAGAAGCTCCTTACTTTAGAATTCTTGTAGTACAAAAAAACTTTAAGGTGCCGGAATTTGCAAAGGGAGCGATTTATTATCAACTTTTTGTTGATAGATTTTATCACGCGTCCGCAAACGAAAAGAAAAATGGAGAAATAAGAAAAGAACACAGAATCAAAGGCAGAAATTATAGAAGATGGGGCGAAATGCCAAACTTCATGAGAAATGAAAAAGGCGAATTCCATAATAATGATTTCTTTAGAGGAAATCTTAAAGGAATTGAAGAAAAGCTCCCATATTTCAAAAGCCTTTCAGTAAGTGTGCTTTACATTTCTCCTATCAACTTTAGTTTGTATAGGTATGACAGGTATGCTGCAACAAATCATATGATGATTGACCCAGATGTTGGTACTTTTGAAGATTTGGCAAGACTTCATAGAAAAGCCAATAAGATGGGCATTCATATTGTGCTAGACATGGCACTAAATCATTGCTCTAGCGATAATCCTATTTTTAAGGATGCAATTTCTAATCCAAATTCACCTTACAGAGATTGGTTTTACATTGATAAAAATGGAAACTATCGTTATTGGTATGGCGAATTTAAAGATATGCCAGTATTTAATCAGGCATCGCAAGGATATAGAGATTACGTTTATGGCGAAAATGGTATAATTGCTAAGTTTGCGCCATTTGTTGACGGATTCCGTTTAGACGTTGCCGAAGAACTTTGGCCTGACGTTCTTGAAGGAATTAGAAACAGGGCTAACGAGCATAGAGCTCATGTCATTATTGCAGAATACTGGAATAAGGCACAAACCGGCTACTTTGGAAGATGCTTCGATGGTACCACAAATTACTTATACACAAATGCTATGTATAAGTGGCTTATGGACGGCGAATCTAATTACTTGGCATCGCAAATAAAAGATTTGCTTGAAAATTATCCATATGAAGCTGTTTGCACTATGCTTAATTCTCTTGATACACATGATATTGTAAGAGCGCTTACAATTATTGTGGGCAAATGGATGAGGCATGGATTGGATAGGAGATGGGATATCGATAAAGATCCTAGCCCGTGGCATAAAATTATTGATGGTATAATAAGATTTCTGACAGATAAGTTTAGGCAGGATGAATTTAATAATGATAGACTTAGTCCAAAAGATTATAGAAGGGCTAAAAAGCTACTCAAATTATTAATTATCTTGCAATACACTCTTCCGGGAAATCCATGCATCTATTATGGCACGGAAGTAGGGCTTTATGGATACAAAGATCCTTTCAATCGCAAATGTTTTCCGTGGAATCACATTGACAAAGACCTGCTTCACTATTACAAGAGAATTGGCTCCATGTATAAACAAAACCGTGAAATGCTTAAAGATCCTTCCAATTATAAACCTATAAAATATGACGATGTTGTTTGCTATGAAAGAGGAAATCTTCTTATTGTGGTAAGCAGAGCAAAATCTGCTCAAAACATCAATCTTCCGCAAGAATTTTACGACGCAGAGATTATTTTTGCAAGTAATAACAAGCAAAAACAAAATGCAAGAATTCTTGGCGAAACAGGCATGATTTTAAGAAGGCGATAATGTCTTAACTACCCAAATTAGAAATTTCTAGTTTGGGTAGTTTTTTCAGTTGGGGACGGTCCTAAATCGAAAAAATTGTCAATTGGGACGGTTCTAAATGACATTGTTTTGTGTCATTTAGAACCGTCCCAATTGACACAATTTTTTATCTATTTTCGAAAAAGGACCGTCCCCAACTGTAAAAAATTAGCACAAATTAACTGTTGACTAATAAAATTTGTAATGATACAATATAGTCGAAAATTATGTCGAAAACGGAGGAAAAAATGAAACAAAAAAATACATTAAGTAAAGTAATATCAATAGTTTTACTATTTACACTATTATTTTACATAATTTATAATTTGTTTACAGGTGAGGTAAATGCAGCCTATTCATCAAATAGATACACATATAACGGAAGTAACTTAGACACAAGTGCATACCCAGGTTTTAAAGAAAGAATAGATGCCCTACAAAAAGCTCACCCAAATTGGACATTTACAATAATGGAAACTGGCTTAGACTGGAATCAGGTTATAACTGCAGAAACTGCAGGGCATGACAGCTCTCCTTTAAGCTTAATACAAGGTAAATCAGGTGCTTGGATATGTTCTCAATGTGGTGATAAAACTTTTGATAACAACACGTGGAAGCACGCATCAGAAATGGCAGTAAGATATTATATGGATCCAAGAAATTGGCTTACAGATAATGCTTATTTATTTCAATTTTTGCAAACAGATTATATAAATTCAACAGATGACCAATTATATAATGCTCTAGCAAATACATTTTTACATAATAAAGATTATGCAAAAGAAATAAATACAGCTTGTAAAGAAAAAAATGTTAATCCATATTATGTTATAGCAAGAGTTATACAAGAGCAAGGTGCTAGTGGCGGTGCAACTTGGAAAATGGAAGAAAATGGAGTAACATATTATAATTTGTTTAATATTGGAGCTGGTGGAAATGGCTATGATACTATTAAGGCAAATGCACTAGCAACAGCAAAAGCAAATGGGTGGACAAGTATTGCAGCAAGCATAAAAGGTGGAGTAAGTACATTAAGTGACTACATTAATAGAGGCCAAAATACTCAATACCTTAATAAATTTGATGTTGAGCCATATGGTGGTACATATTCGAAACAATATATGCAAAACATAGAAGCTCCAAAAAACGAAGCTAGCAAAATGTATACATGTATGTTAGATGCAGGTTTATTAAATCAAAATCTAAACTTTATTATACCAGTATATAAAAATATGCCAGGAAGTGTATCACAATCACCAGACGGCATAGGTGAAATTTATCCTAAAAATATTAGGGTTAAAGAGGGACACTCAGATGTTTCATTAAGAAATTCGCCAAGTACAAGTGGTAAAGAAATATATAGAATTAAAGACTCAAGTGTAGTTTTACTTTCAGTAGAAAGATTAAACAATGGATGGCATAAAGTAGTTTTAGTAGATGGAACATGGGGTTACTTAAAATTTGATACTTCATATTTAGAAGAAATAGATGATTTAACAAACTGCTATGAAGCAAAATCAATAAATGCAGATAATGTGCCAATGTATGTTGGTCCAGGTAGTTCACAAGTTTTATTAACATCATTATCACTAGGACAATCAGTTACTAGAATAGACAACACAGGAAGATATACTTTTGGCGGAACAACTTGGGATAGAATCGCTTTAGCAGATGGTAGACAAGGATTTGTAGAAAGAAAATATTTAAGTGACCAAGATGCAAGTCAAATATTTACTATAAGAGCTGATGGAGGACTATTCCTTAGAAGTACAGCGGGTTCCGGTGAAGAAAATAAAATAAGATTACTATCGAATGGAACACAAGTTACAAGAATAGGCTCATATACAGAAAATGGAGCTGAAAAAATGGTTGACGGTTACTATTGGGATTACATAATTACACCTGATGGTGCAAAAGGATATGTTGCTAGAATTTATTTAAGAGATAGTAATGGAAATACACCAACTGCATATACTGCCAAAGTAGAAGTAGAGATTAAAGCTGAAGAAAAAGAAATAGTTGTTACTCCAAATGCAAATATAGATGATATAAAACATGAGGCAAATCAAAATTTGTATATGGAAAGAGCCGACGGAAGTTATTTGGAAAATAACATATCTAAAACCGGAGATAAAGTTTGGATAAATGATGTGCAATATACGGTAGTAAAGATGGGAGATTGCAGTGGAGATGGAACTATAAATTCTGCGGACTTATTAAAAATACAAAAACATTTATTAGAAGTAAAGAAAATGGAAAAGAATAGTGCTTATTTTAAAGCTTCCGACACAACTATGGATGACAATATAAATTCAGCGGATTTATTAAAAATTCAAAAGTATCTTTTAGGGGTAGGAAGTATAGAAATTAGTAAATAATAAAGAAAAAATATAATTAAAAAACTTAGAGAAAGGAAAAATGAAAATGACTAAAGTCAAAAAGAATATTAGCTTAATATTAATTTTATTAATTATATTATTAAGTGTTAATTTTAATAAAGTCAATGCAGCATCTGCAACATTGACAGCAGACAAAAAAGAAGTAACAGTTGGGACAACTGTTACTTTGACTGCAACTATAACAGCAGGCGCTTGGAATGTTTCAATTACAGGTAATGGAGTAAATCAAAAAGCAGCTAGTCAAACTGATACGACAAGTAATAAAACTGTTACAGTTACAGCAACATTTACACCTCAATCAGCAGGTAGCTATACATTTAATTTAAGTGGTGATATTACAGATTATAATGAGGAAAATGCAAAGCCCGTTTCAGGTTCGGTAACAATTACAGTAACTAATCCTGCTCCAAAACCACAGCCAGAACCAGAGCCAGATCCAACTCCTGAGCCAGAACCAGAACCAAATTATCCTTCAGAAACCAAACCACAAACAACCAAAACTGAACAATCAAAATCAAGCAACAACTACCTATCAGGCATAACTTTAGGAACAGGAACATTATCACCAGAATTTTATAGAGAAACATATGACTACACAGTAGAATTCGATGATACAGTAAACCTTTATGACTTAAAAGAAATAGAAATATCTGCAACCGCAGAAGATAGCAGAGCTACAGTAAAAGGTGCAGGAACAATACAGCTAAATGAAGGCGAAAATAACATAGCACTAACAGTTACAGCAGAAAATGGTTCGGAACGTACTTACACAGTAAAAGTTGTAAAACCAGCTGCAATAGATCAATCTGCTTTAAGATTGCAAACATTGGTACTAAATGGAATAAATTCTAATGGTGAATATCAAACAATAAACTTAGATTTTGACCCTGAAACATTTGATTACAATGTAACTGTACCAAATGAAATTACATCACTATCAATAAATCCTACTACAGAAAATGACGATATTATAATAGAAACAACAGGAGGAGATAACTTAAATGAAGGTGACAACAGAATAGTAATTATGCTTACATCTCCTAGTGATGAAACAATAAAAACTACATATACAATAAACGTTAATAGAGAAGCAGCTTTAGTCCAAGAGGCAGCAGGTTTAACAAAAGAGCAAATTGGCATAATTGTTATAGCAAGTGTTGTTGGAGTTATACTTCTAATTGCAATAGTAGTTGCAATTGTAAAACATGCTAGAAGAAAAAAAGGTTTTGAGTATGATGATGACGATGATGACAATAATATGAACTTTATAGAAAATGAAGAAGGAGAGGACATAGTAGACACCGATGAAGTAGAAAATCCTTATCCAGATAAAATTGTAACAAGCGAAGTTTCAGAAGAAGAAAATAAAGATAAAATTGATGATGAAGAAATTGACAAAACAAGTTTGAATAAAGCAGAAGATACAGAACAATCAAAAGAAAACGTTGAAAATGATGACGCTAAAGATAATGAAGAAAATGATGAATTAAAATTCAAAAATACATATAATGAAGAAAATATAGACGACGGAAGCAGTAATACAAAATCAAAATGGGATGATTTTGTAAAAGGCTACGATGATGAAGAAGAAGATATGCCAAAACCAAAAAAGAAAAAGCACGGAAAGAGGTTTTTGTAAAAAATGAAACTATTAATGCACACTTGCTGTGCTCCTTGTAGTGTATATTGTATAGACACTTTAAGAGCAGAAGGAATAGAGCCAACACTTTACTGGTATAATCCTAATATTCATCCATACATGGAATATAAAGCAAGACGAGACTGCTTAAAAGAATATGCAAAAAGTATAGATATAAAAGCTATTTTCGAGGAAGAATATGGCTTAGATGCATTTTGCAAAGAGGCTGTAAAAGACTTAAACAATAGATGTATAAACTATTGTTATCCAGTAAGATTAAAAAAGTCTTTTGAATATGCAAAAGAAAATGGATATGATACTGTTACTACTACTCTTTTATATAGTATTTATCAAAAACATGATTTTATAAAAGTACTAATGGAAAAATACAGTAAAGAATATGGTATAGATTTTTTGTATAGAGATTTTAGAGTAGGTTTTTGGGAAGGACACCAAAAAGCTCATGATATTGGTCTTTATATGCAAAAATATTGTGGTTGTATATTCAGCGAGGAGGATAGGTATAAAAAGAAGATTGAGAAAGATAAGCTAAAGGATACACAATAAATGAAATTAAAAATTTTAGGCTCAGGGAGTATATATTCTAAAGAAAATAGTGAAAGTTTTTTAATATTGAATAATAAGTTGAAAGAAATAATTAATTGTAATATATAATAATTAATATTAAAATTCAAAGGAGGAAAAGATGAACAAATTATCTAAAATTCTAATAGGAGTAATTATAGTATTAGTTATTGCATTAGCAACAGTAACAGTAGTATATCTAAAACAAAGAAGTTTAATTTACGAATATTTTGGAAACTATGAATTTAGTCTTAGTGGAAATACACAAGAAAATGAAAACATACAAGAATAAGATTTTACTAATGTCGGAATAAGCTTAATTAAAAAATAAAGATAAGATATAGTCAACATAAGCTATATTTTATCTTTTTTATTATTTTTATGGTAAATAGATTTTTGTTATGATATAATTCAAATATATTATGAAGATATATTATAAAAACAGGAGAAAATAAATTGTAAACTTCCAAATGGAGACGATTGTGAACTAGTAAAAAATAAAGTAGCAGAAGCATTAAACATAGACAAAAAAGATATAAAAGTTGCACTAGTTGGATGTAAAAAACATAAGAAATTTTCAGAAAGCGCAAAAATAGAAAAAGAGTATACTCATTATTTCTATGATGTAAAAATAAAAGAAAAGTTTACAGAAAGTGAATTTAAATTAAACGGAATAAAATACAAATGGTTTACTTATTTAGAGTTAATGAAAGATGAGCGTATTCAAAAAGTAAATAGCGATATTGTTCAATTTGTAAAAGAATTTAATATGTAAAAAATATAGGTAATATCGGTTAAATTAAAGTATGAAAAAATAAAGGAGGAGAAAGAAATTAATAATAGAGTTTTTATAGACTTAGATAAAACATCAAATCAAGAAATTCCACCAATAACTCCTTTTCAAGGGTTAATTGATATAAAGAAAAACGGAAGATTAATAGTTAAAAATTCAATCTTCGAAAATATTGATACATTAACAAATGATGAGGTGGAATATATACTTACACATTTTAAACAATATATTTCTCCCATTATGACAAGCAGTTATATACCAACTGCCGAAATGATGGAAGTTGTAAGAAAGGTTGCACCGGAATTTAAAGTTAGGTTTAAAACGGAGAAAGTTGGTTCAGATAAAATAATACCAATTAGTCCAGCAGAATTTTTTGAAGGAGAGAGAATATTTCGAACTATATTAAGAGGCATAAATCCTGACTGGAGTGAGCACCAGAAATATAGATATTTATATAATCAAGTGGGAAAAATGCTTTCATACGATTTAAACGTTTTAGATTATGGCGAAAAAGCTAGCATACACGAGAAATATTCAAGAAATATATTTACTTCGGTTTCTAAAAATTGGGGAATATGTGCATCATTTGCAGGAATATATGATTATTTATGTTATAGAATGGGGTTAGATAGTACAATTCTTTCAGAAGATGACCATGATTATGTGCTATTAACAGATTCTAAGGGCAGAGATTATTTGACGGATTTAACCTCTGATTCTGCAATGATAAAATTTGGCTTGAAAACGGAAAACTATGCTGTTTCAAAAGAAGAATTTGAAAGAAATTCACATGATTTAAATAGTACTGATATATCAGGATATGAAATTTCACAAATAAGCGAAAGTGAAATTGAAGAATTAGATAAAAGTACAGGCTCTTTAGATGATTTTGGTGGAGAGTATACAAATTCTATTTTAGAAAATTTGGCTAATAATTTGGAAGAAAATAATATAACTGAAAAAGCAATATGTTTTATAAAAAGAGTAAGAGATTTAAAAACTGTTGGGAGGGTGACTGATTCTGATTATGTTCAAATTATTAAATGGATTCTTTCAAAATGCCAAGATAAAGATTTTTCAGATAAAATTGATGTAACTAGTTTTGTTTGTGAAGATACTATTGAATTACCTAGAAAAATTTTATTGAAAATATCCGGAGAAAAATTTATTCAATTTGATTATAAGACGAAAGAATATGAAGAATTAAGAGAGGCACCAAAATCGATTAGTATGAATAGAGAAAGAAGTGTATAAAAATAGTTGATATTTTATATTATATATGGTAAAGTAGAATGGTAAAAAATAAGAGGAGGAAACATATGAAAAAGAAAATTCTAATTGCAATAATTGTAATCTTAGTAATAGCCCTAATTGCAGTAGGAGCATATTTTATTTTCTTTAATAAGGAGAAGACACTAGATATTAATGTAGCTAATCAAACTTTAGCAAATTCTTATCCTTTTAATGAATTAGCAACAATGGATGTAACAACAGAAGAATTGGGTACAGTAATGGGTGTTAATACTGAAAACGTTGAAAATGTAGTAGGAAAAATACCTATGATGAATGTTCAGGCTTCAATGTATTTATTAGTTCAAGCCAAAGAGGGAGCAGTTGATACTGTTAAATCAGAATTGGACAATTATTTAACACAATATGAAGAGCAATGGAGCAGATATTTACCAGAACAATATGCATTAGTTCAAAATAGAGTTGAAGGAACTGTTGGAAACACAATTTATGTAATTATTGCAGAAAATGCCGACACTTTAGAACAAGAAATTATGAAATAAATTTTAAGAACTAATTTTAAATCCACTCTTAAAGTTCAAAAATAAGCTTTAAGTGGTATTACTAAAGTTCAACATTAAGCAACATATTAAGACTTTATTAATTTGTTGCTTTTTTCTTGTCTTTATGCTAACATAATTTAAGGTATTAATGAAACAACTTAAATTCGTATGTTAAATAAAAATAAATCTAAGTAAACAAATTTACATTTGAAAAGGAAAGCAATATGAAAGAAAGAATAATAAAAGGAACGGTTTTAATAATTATATTATTAGTATTAATAGCAGTAGCAACAATTGCATATTTTATGATAGCGGAAATTGAAACGACAATAATTCCAGATGAAAGTACTTATATATGCAATATTGAGCAAGAAATGTACATGAATAGAAAAGTTTTTATACTTACTCCTAAAAACGTAGAAAAAACAGATATGGTAATCTTATACTTTCATGGTGGCTCATATATGGGTGAAATAACACAGGAACATTGGAATTTTCTTGAAAAAGTTATTAACAATACTGGTGCTACAGTAATTTTACCAGATTATCCATTAACACCAAAGTACAATTATAAAGATGTGTTTAATATGGTAGAGCCATTATACAATGAGATTGTATCTAAAATAAATCTAGATAATTTTATGGTTATGGGTGATTCGGCTGGTGGTGGCTTAGCCCTTGCTTTAGAAGAAAAAATAGTTGCTGATACCAATGCACTGTCTACACAAGAAGATAGCGAAGAAATAAAGCAAGATGAGATGGGAGTGATTTATGATTACAAGCTTCCAGCAAAAACAATTCTTATTTCACCTTGGCTAGATGTAAGGTTGGAAAACCCAGAAATAAATAAAGTACAAAAATATGACAAACAACTTAACAAAGATACTCTAAAATTAGCAGGAATTGCTTATGCAGGTTCAGATGGAATAAATAGCTATTTAGTAAACCCAATTGATGGAGATTTATCTAAATTAAAAAATATCACAGTATTTACAGGAACATATGATATATTAAACCCTGATGTGCATGTGTTAGAACAAAGAGCAAAAGAGCAAAGCATTACAATAAATGTTAAGGAATATGAAGGCGCTTCACATATTTGGATGTTAAAAAATGATGCAAGTGAAAAAGATTTAATTGACGAGGCATTTAATGATTTGATAAATGCGTGTCAACTGACAACAAGAAAGGATTAATTAGATGAGTGAAAATTTAAAATGGAGAAAGCTAGATAATTCTGCCAAAATTTTTCCTTTATCTGCTGGAAGAAAGTATAGCACAGTTTTTAGACTTTCTGCAGTAATGAAGGAAAAAGTTAATTCGAAAATATTGGAAAAAGCAGTAAATAAAACTTTGGAAAAATATTCATCTTTTAAAGTAAAAATGAAATATGGTTTCTTTTGGTACTATTTAGAAGAAAACACTAAAAGTCCGATAATTGAAGAAGAAAAGGACTATCCATGCAAATACATAGATCCTTCTAAAAATAATGATTACTTATTTAAAGTGACATATTTTGATACAAAAATAAACATAGACATATTTCATGTTCTTACAGATGGCGGAAGCGGAGTAGTATTTTTTAGAGAAATAATATATACATATTTAGAATTACTTCATCCAACAGTTTTCAACAGCAATGAAAGACTCGCAAGAAAAATAGATTACAACACAGAAGATAGCTATTTAAAAAATTATGAAAAAAATTTAAAAGGTAATAGTTCAAGTAAAAAAGCTTATGCTTTAAAAGGCAAAAAGATTAAACTTGGAGCAATTTCAGCAATACATGAAATTATAAATATGAGTGAATTAAAAGCAGAATGTGACAGATATGGTGCAACAGTTACACAGTATTTGACTGCGGTTTTGATTTATTCAATTTATGAAGCTAACTACAAAAAGTATTTAGAAAAAAAGAAAGTAAACAATAAAAATGGCGAAAGAAATACAAACAATTTAGCGATTGACAAAAAAGAAAAATTTTTCAAAAAACCAATAAAAGTTTGCATACCAGTAAATTTAAAAAAATATTTTCCATCAAAAACAATGTCAAACTTTTTCTCATACATTACGCTTGAAGCAGATATGAAAGATTTGGTCACAAAAGCCAAATCTAATCAAGAGAGTCTTAAACAAGAAATTGCTAAGCCAAAAGATTCTAATGAAGAGCAAGAAAATGACATAAACCAAAAAATGTTAGTAGATGAGCAACTTTTTACCACAATTATAGATTTTGTGAAAAATGATTTTAAGCAAAAACTTACAGAAGAAGAAATAATAAAAACAATGTCTGCAAATGTTAAGCTAGGCACAAATTTATTTATAAAAGCCATACCTTTAGAACTTAAAAAAGTATTAGTAAGACTAAGCTATTTAGAAATAAGAAAATACACAACAATAACATTTTCAAACATTGGAAGAATAGGTATTATAGGAAAATACAAAGATTACATAGATGAATTTTTGATGCTTATTGCACCTGAACCAGTTGAAAAAATAAAATGCTCAGGATGCACTTTTGAAAATAAAATGAGTTTTACATTTACTTCAATCTTAAATGATAATAGCATAGAAAAAACATTTTATCATTTCTTATTAAATAGAGGAATAAGTGTAAAAATAGAAAGTAATGGTGTTTTAGATGATATATCCAAAAAAGATTAATGCAAGTAATGGTGAGATAATAACCCAAATAATGCTTGCCATATCAATTGCAGTAGCAATAATTTTAACTATTATAAATAAACTAACAACCCCAAATGTTCCTTGGGCAGCATTAGCAAATGGTGGAATAATTTATGTATGGGTTATAGTTAAATATTCTATACATAGAAATGTAAATATTGCAGGACATGTATTAATTCAAACAATAGCGGTATCAATTTTAACAGTGTTTATAGACTACAAATTAGGATTTAAAGGTTGGTCACTTAGCCTAGCAATACCTATAATTTTAATTGTGGCAAATACAGCAATGCTAATACTAACAATAGTTAGCTATAAAAAATATTTAAGATATGCCATATATCAACTTTTTATATTAATTTTTAGCGTTTTACCTGCCATATTAATAGGAGAAAGAGTAGTAACAAAGCCAATAATGAGCATTATTGCAATAGGTATTTCAATATTAAATCTTGTGATAACAATTATACTATCTGCAAAAGATTTAGGCGAGGCAATTAAGAGAAAATTTCATATGTGAAAAGAGTCCCAATATTGGGACTCTTTTTGTATAAATATGATTATATAAAAATTCTAGCAAGTTGAATAAAAAATGTAGAAACTGCTACCTTTATGGATATACGTAAACCTTTCAAAAATGATTCTTTAGGTCTTACTGTAAGAGCTAAAATACTAGACTCTTTTTCATCCTCTTTTTTAGGTTCATCCATACTTAAAGTATTATATAAAGGCTCTTCTACAGGTAATTTTCCAACAATTAAAGAACTGTCATTTGCAATTGCAGTGTCTAAAATATTATTAAGTTTAGTTTCATCAATTGTAAATTTATAATTTTGTGAATTATTCTCATCCAAAAATATAAGCATATTAAAAACTTCTTTCGTATAAATTTTATAATCACAGTATATCATTACAAAAGCTAAAAAGTAAATAGAAATTAAAAAATAATTAAGAAATTTTTCTTGCTAAATACTTGTAAATTTAAGCATATATTGATATACTTAGAATATGTATAAAAGAGGTAGTTTTTACTTTTTAGTTAAAACTTAAATATATTTGAAAGAAAAATCTTTCACAAATAAACATAAAAGAAAGGTAGGATTAATTATGAGTGAAGAAAAAAAACAATCAAAAAAACAAGAAAATGAAGAGGAAATAGTTTTAAATGAAGGAGAAAATAATATAGAAATATCAGATGATGTTGTAGCTGTAATAGCTGGTATGGCTGCATCAGAAGTATCTGGCGTTGCTGAAATGGCAGGTGGATTTGCTGGTGGCATTTCAGAAGTTTTAAGTGGCAAAAAGAATTTAGCAAAAGGAATAAAAGTTGAAGTTTTAGATAACAAAGAAGCTAGAATTGATGTTAACATTATTGTTGAATATGGTGCAAGAATCCCAGATGTAGCATTTGAAATTCAAAAAAGAGTTAAAAAATCTGTTGAAAATATGACAGGGTTAAGTGTTCTTGAGGTAAATGTTCATGTTCAAGGTGTTAGTACTGTACAACTAGAAGAAAAGAAACAAGAAGAACAAAAAACAGAAGTTAAAGAAGAATCAAAGGAGGTTAAAAAGAAATAAAATGAAGTTTTTGGACAAGCTAGGTTTAGCAATATTTTCACTAATAACTTTAATATTATCAATTTTAGTATGTTTAATAGCTTTTAATTGGATAGATGTATCAATAATTACAGTAGCGCTAACAAATGCAGTGGCATCACAAAATGGAATGTACATAACTATTGGAGTAAGTATAGTGCTAATTCTGCTTTCAATAAAATGCTTATTCTTTCCAAGCTATGAAAGAAGAGCCGTTAAGGAAGACGATGATGAAGGAATATTACTTCAAAATGATAATGGTAAATTATTAATTACAAAAGGTACAATCAAAAATCTTGTAAATAACACAGTTGATGAATTTAAAAATGTAGAGGCAGAAGATGCAGAAATTTCATTAGATCAAAACAATGATGTTTATGTTAATTTAGAAATAAATGTTCAAAAAGAAACAATTATCAAAGATGTATCTACAAAATTGCAAAACAAAATTAAAGAAAATGTTAAAAAAGCAACAGATTTAGATATAAAAGAAATAAATATCAAAGTAAATGATGTTGAAAGAGAAGAAAATGTACCAACAAAAGAAGAATCTAAAGCAGAAAAAAATACTGCAACAAGTAAATAGATTTATACAAGACGAATTTGTAAAAAAACTTGTTATAGCAAAATAATTTACATAAATTAAATTGGAGGTGCAAAATGGACGATTTTAAAAAATTTATGGCAAACTACTGGGGAGCAGTATTAGGCGGAATAGTAGCATTAATAATTGCTTGCACAGATATGTATAGATTAGTTATAGGAATAGTTTTAGTTGGAATGGGCATTTGGGCTGGAAATTATTTTCAACATAATAAGGACAAGGTTAAAGAAAAATTAAGAAAAATAATTGACAAGATGTAGGAAAGGAACAATTAAATGAAACGTACAGAGGCAAGAGAACAAGCTTTTAAATTATTATATAGTCTACAATTAATGGATGAAAAAAACATAGAAGAGCAATTAGAACTATTTATACAAGAAAACGAAATCAACGACAAAGATGGCATTGATTACATAAAAGATATAATAATGGGAACAGACAAATATAATGCAGAAATAGAAAAAGCAATATCTGAAAATATAAAATCAGATTGGGACATACACAGAATTTCAAAAATTGACTTAACATTATTAAAACTTGGCATATATGAAATAGTTTACTCAAAACTTCCATACAAAGTTGTCATAAATGAAGTTGTAGAATTAGCCAAAAAATATGGAGATGATAATTCTAAAGCATTTGTAAATGGAGTTTTGGCAAGCATTGTAAAAAGAAATGAGGCTTAAAATATTGCAGTACTTTTAGTTAAAAAAATAAAAACTGCAAAGCGAAAGGAATGAAATTCATGGACATAAAACCAATTACCGTTCAAGAATTAAACAAATACATAAAGCAAAAGGTAGATGGTGATGAATTTTTAAATAATGTATATGTTAAAGGTGAGATTTCAAATTTTAAATTGCACTATACAGGGCATATGTATTTTACATTAAAAGATGAAAACTCACTTATTAAATGTATAATGTTTAAAAGTTACACACCACATTTGCAATTTATGCCTAAAGATGGAATGAAAGTCGTTGTATTAGGCACTGTTTCAGTATTTGAAAGAGATGGAGTTTACCAAATATATTGCAAAGCAATGAGGCAAGAAGGCATGGGAACTCTTTACGAAGAGTATCAAAAACTAAAGGCAAAACTAGAAAAAGAAGGATTATTTGATAAATCTCACAAAAAATCTATTCCAATGTTTCCAAAAACAATTGGTGTACTTACTTCTTCAACAGGAGCAGTTATAAGAGATATAATAAATGTATCAACAAGAAGAAATCCAAATGTTCATATAAGGCTTTTGCCTGTGCCAGTACAAGGACCAGGAGCTGCAGAGCAAATAGCAGATGGCATAAAAAAGATGAATGATGAAAACTTAGCAGATGTACTTATAATAGGTAGAGGTGGAGGATCACTAGAAGATTTATGGCCATTTAATGAAGAAATTGTAGCAAGAGCCATATATGACTCAAAATTACCTATAATTTCTGCAGTAGGGCACGAAACAGATTTTACAATAGCAGACTTTGTATCTGATTTAAGAGCGCCTACACCATCAGCAGCAGCAGAGCTTGCAGTACCAAATATTGCAGATGTAGTTTATACAATAAGTACATATCAAAATAGATATAGAGTAGCATTAAAAAGAAGACTTGAACTAATGAAACTTAGATTCGAAAAATGCATGACAAGAAGAGTATTCAAAGAACCTTTGCAAAAAATAAATGAAAAATCTATTAACTTAGATATGCTAGTAAAATCAATACAAAATAGCATAAATAATAAAGTTACAAAATCAAAAGCAGATTGTGTTAAATTAATTGCAAAATTAGATGCTTTAAGTCCTTTAAAAACACTAACTAGAGGTTATAGTATAGCCGAAAAGGACGGAAAAGTTGTATCGAAAATAGATGATGCAAATATAGATGATGTACTTGAATTAAGATTAATTGATGGAAAGCTAAAGGCAAAAGTAATAGAAAAATGTTTAACTAAATAATAATTAAAAAACTTTGAGATTTAAATAGGCTGTGCTTTTAAAATAAAAGAAATTTAAGATTTAAAAAAGATAAAATAATAAATTAGAAAGGGAATTTGAAATGGAAGAAGAATTAACATTTGAACAAGCAATGCAAAAATTAGAAGCAATTGCAAATGAATTAGAAAATGATAATTTAGATTTAGATACTTCAGTAAAAAAGTTTGAAGAAGGAATGAAATTATCTCAAAAATGTAATAAAATTTTAGAAGAAGCAGAAAAGAAAATTACAATATTAGTCAATGGAGAAGAAAAAGACTTTGATGTAAATAAAGTTGAGTAATAGAAAAGACAAAAGAAAGGTAACATTATGATAAATTTTTTCAATCAATATAAGTATTTAATTATTCCTTTTGTATTATGGTTTGGAATACAAATGTTTAAAGTATTATACGAATATTTTACAGAAGGAAAATGGAATATAAGAAGATTTATGGGAGCTGGCGGAATGCCTAGCTCACATTCAGCAGTTGTAGTTGCACTTGCGACTTTAATAGGAAAACATATAGGTGTTGATGAACCAATATTCGCATTAAGTGTACTGTTTGCATTTATTACAATGTATGATGCTGCAGGAGTTCGTAGAGCTGTCGGAGAACAGGCGCATATATTAAATAAAGTTGTAAAAGAAGTAGAAAAAATGACCCCAGCAGAATATTTGCAAGAAAAAACAGGACATACACCTGTGCAAGTTGCAGCAGGTGCATTAATTGGCTTAGTTGCAGGGTTGATTTTTTAATTAAAATTGTATTTTTTTAAGGCTACAATATATTTTCTGGAGCATTTCAGCGAACGCAGACGACGTAGGAGCGGAGTGGCAGCGAGCGAGAGTTTTCGCGAATAGCGAAACCTCGAAGCAAATGCGGAAGAATGTATATTGGAGCCGTAGAAGTTAAATTTAACTGTAAATAGAATAATGCGAGGTGTTTAAATGGAAGATATTGAAATAGCAAGAAGTGCAAAATTAAAAAATATAACTGAAATTACAGGCAAACTTGGAATTCCAGAAGATGAAGTTGAACCAATAGGAAAGTACAAGGCAAAAATTTCATTAAATTATTTAGACAAATTAAAAGATAAAAAAGATGGAAAGCTAATATTAGTTACAGCCATTAATCCAACACCACTTGGAGAAGGAAAAACAACAACTTCAATTGGCCTTGCAGATGGACTAAATAAAATTGGCAAAAAGGCAATTCTTGCATTAAGAGAGCCATCACTTGGCCCTGTATTTGGTATAAAAGGTGGAGCAACTGGCGGAGGACATTCACAAGTAGCTCCTATGGAAGATATAAATTTGCATTTTACAGGAGATATTCATGCAATAACTTCAGCAAATAATCTACTAAGCGCTATAATAGACAATCACATTTTCCAAGGCAATGAACTTGGCTTTGACAAAGTAGTTTGGAAAAGATGCGTAGACTTAAATGATAGAGCATTAAGAACTGTTGAAATAGGACTTTCTGGAGAAAAAAATATGACTCCAAGAGAGGACCATTTTGACATATCTGTTGCATCAGAAATAATGGCAATATTTTGCTTAGCAACATCACTAAAAGATTTAAAAAGAAGATTAGGAAATATAATAGTTGGATATAATAAAGAAGGAAATCCTATAACATGCCATGATTTAAAAGCAGAAGGAAGCCTTGCAGTATTATTAAAAGACGCGTTAAACCCTAATATAGTGCAAACTTTAGAAAACAACCCAGCCATAATTCATGGAGGACCATTTGCTAATATTGCACATGGTTGCAATAGTGTTTTAGCAACAAAAATGTCATTAAAACTTGCAGATTACACAGTTACAGAGGCAGGCTTTGGAGCAGACTTAGGAGCAGAAAAATTTTTAGATATAAAATGCAGACAAATGGGTATTTCACCAGATGCAGTTGTAATTGTTGCAACATTAAGAGCACTTAAATATCATGGTGGAGTAGCAAAAGATGAGGTAAATAATGAAAATGAAGCTGCTTTAAAAGAAGGAATACATAATTTATTAAAACATGTAGAAAACATAAAAAAATATGGCTTAAACCCAATTGTTGCAATAAATAAATTTACTTTAGACTCAGAAAAAGAAATAGAAATTTTACAAAATGAGCTTAAAGGAAATGTGGAATTTAGCTTATTAGAAAATTGGGCAAAAGGTGGAGATGGTGCAAAAGACTTAGCGGAAAAAGTTGTAAAAATTTGCGAAGAACCTAAAAACTTTAAGCCAATTTATGAATTAAATTTTAGTATAGAAGGAAAAATAGAAAGAGTAGCAAAAGAAATTTATGGCGCAAGAAACGTTGTTTATTCAGAAGAAGCAAAGCTTGATATAGAGCAAATAAGAAATATGGCACAAAATATGCCAGTATGCATTGCAAAAACACAATATTCATTTTCAGATGATCCTAAAAATTTGCTTTGCAAAGAACCATTTGATATACATATAAGTTCAGCAGAATTAAAAAATGGAGCAGAATTTGTAGTAGTAAAAACAGGAAAAATAATGACAATGCCAGGACTTCCAAAACATCCAGCAGCAGAAAATATAGACATTGATGATGATGGAAACATTGTAGGAATTTTTTAAAAATTTGCATAAAAAAACCTTTTTTGGAAAAAATAATGCCAAAGAAGGTTTTTTGTGTGAGGATTTTAAAATGAAAATTAAAAGAAAAATTGGTATTTTATTAATTTTAGCAATTATGCTATTTGTAAGTTATAATGTGGTAGTTAGAAACGCAGAAGTTCAAGCACTTTCAAAATATGGCTCAAGAGGTGAAGAAGTAAGACAAATTCAAACAAAATTAAAAAGATGGGGATATTATTCAGGAAATGTTGATGGAATATATGGAAGCGGAACCTTAGCAGCAGTAAAAAGTTTCCAAAAGAAAAATGGATTAAAAGTAGATGGCATTGCAGGAAAAAATACATTAGAGGCAATGGGCATATTTAATTCATCTTCATCAAGCAGTTCTTCAACTTCTAGTAGTAATGTAAGTTCAAGTAATTTGAATTTACTGAGTAGAGTAGTTTATGGAGAGGCAAGAGGAGAAAGCTATACTGGTCAAGTTGCAGTTGCAGCAGTTGTTTTAAATAGAGTAAAATCAAGTTCTTTTCCAAATTCTATTTCAGGAGTAGTTTATCAGTCCGGTGCATTTGATTGTGTTTCAGATGGACAAATAAATTTAACTCCAAATGAAACCGCAAGAAAAGCAGCCCAAGATGCATTAAATGGATGGGATCCAACTTATGGAGCAATCTATTATTTTAACCCAGCAACAGCAACAAATAAATGGATTTGGTCAAGACCAATGACTGTGACTATAGGAAAGCATAGATTTTGTAAGTAAAAGTTAAAAAATAATTGGAAATTTTTAAAAATTCAATTTTGAATAATAAATAAAAATTTGCATAAACTAAAAATGTAAAACTAAAAGTTATAGATATGGCTTATATTTTATACTTACTAAATAAATTATAAGAACATATTGTGCAAGGAGGAAAATATGAAGATAATTGACAGAATAGCTTTAGTTTTAGTCATAATTGGCGCAATCAACTGGGGTCTTATAGGATTCTTTGGATTTAACCTAGTAGATAGCATATTTGGTACAATGAGTATGGTAAGTAGAATTATATATGCTTTAGTCGGATTATCAGGATTGTGGTCAATAAGATACTTTATGTATGAACATAATGACTAATTAAAAAAATGAACTTTGAGGCAAAACTCAAGGTTCATTTTTTAGCACAATATTTAAAATTTAAATGAGCCATTAAAAATTTTGCAAAATATTTTGAAAAAATTCTTTAAAAATTATAAAAATTACCCTTGACTTTTAGTAAGCTAGTGTACTAAAATTATATTGTAATAAAATATACCAATTAACATAACAGCTAAACAAAGGAGGTACGGTTTACAATGCCTAGACGTGGGATAGTAAACGTGAGAATGGTAATCACGGAAGAAAAAATTTTATCAAATATTGAAAAGGTTCAAAGACTTATAAATCCTAATAGTAAAAAGCAAATAGTAGAATTAGATGATAGCTCATACTTTAAAGATTTAGTTGAGTCAATTAAGACCTATTTAGTTGAGTACCCTAAAAAGAAAAATTTTCCAAAGAATGTATATGACGCAGCTTACGGATTAGTAGAGTACGCAACAAATCAATTTGAAGAAAATACAAAACAAATTGAAAATTTGATAAAACAAAGAGAAAAAAATATAAAATTAGCAGCAATTTTGAAACAAACAACAGCTTTAGTAGAAGCTAAAGATCCAGAATGGAAAAAGAGTGTACAATCTATAGAAAAGCAATTTTCAGAGGATGTTATAGAAGCTTTAAATGTTATAGGTAGAGCAAAAGGAGACACATCAGAAAACTATCAAGAGTCTTTAAAATTAGTCAATGCAAGAATTGCTAATTTAGAGTCAAATTTACATATAGAAATAGATATGGAAAGAGTTGAGGATAGATCAAAAGCACTTAGTTACATAGGAATAGAAATTGCAGATGCTCTAAAACTAATTCCAACACCAGTTGAAGATGTGGAAAAAGTTGAAGAAATGGTTAAAGAGGAGCAAGTTTCACAAAAAGAACAAGCTAAACATACTGCTCAAAGAATGGCACAGCCTGCTCAAACAATATCTTCAAATACAGTAATTAGTGATAATGTAATGAAACAAAAAGTTCAAGTACAAAATGCAAATGTAGTTGAACCTCAAATTCAAAATGTGGCACAACAAGGGCCTGCACAACTTCAAGAAGAAAAGCCTAAAAAGGTTAAATCATCATTATGGAATAAAATTAAAAATAGCAAGTTAGTAAGAACAATTAAATATGCATTAAAAATTAAAGTTGTATTACAATTGCCAGAAGCTTTACCAG
The DNA here is from genome assembly GCA_944393335.1 of uncultured Clostridia bacterium. Lineage (GTDB taxonomy): Bacteria > Bacillota > Clostridia > TANB77 > CAG-508 > CAG-793. The sequence continues at coordinate 23,294 of CALXZV010000008.1, forward strand.
AACCTGATTCAAGTAATGATAAATAATGATTTTAACTGCTTTTGAGGATACATCCCGAAAGCAGTTAAATATTTTAAATTTAAAAAATTGGCAAAGCTAAAAAATATTTAGAAAATAGAAAAAAATACTTGACATGAAATACAAAATGTTATATACTTAATATCGTGCTAAACAAATGCGCCTTTAGCTCAGTTGGTCAGAGCAACCGGCTCATAACCGGTGGGTCCAAGGTTCGAATCCTTGAAGGCGCACCATTTTTAAATTGAATAGAAATTGATTTTTTTATTCAATAAAAACAATTTAATATTTGGGCAGATGGCCGAGTGGCTAAAGGCGGCAGACTGTGGTCTTTGGTTATACAAAAACCTAAACTTGCAGCTCAAGTAAGTGATTACTTGATGACAATCCGGCTAATTCGGGGAAATCTTAACAGGTAAGGCTGATGACAATCCCGAGCTAAGAATTTATGTTCTGAGTGTAGAGACTTTATACCGGGTATCTTGAAGAAGATAAAGAGAAAGTCCAGACTACAAACATTTAATGGTAGTGAAAACTATAGTAGTAAGAAATCTGTTCTCATTTGAGTTCGATGGTTCGAATCCATCTCTGCCCACCAA
>CALXZV010000009.1 GCA_944393335.1 uncultured Clostridia bacterium
CATAAGCGTCTAGTCTTTTTAGAACTTCTCCTCCAATACCGTCAACAACTTGATCATAATTTTCACCTCTAGTAAAGAATCCACAATAAGCTGTTACTTGAGAATTAGTTGCTTGTCCTCCAAAATATGGATTTCTTTCAATAAGCACCGTTTTTGCGCCTGCTCTTGATGCTCCAATTGCTGCTGCAACACCTGCAGCACCACCGCCTAAAACAGCGACATCACATTCAATTTGTCTTTGCATATTTTTACCTCCTTAAATAAAATTTATACAAAATACATACGAATTATAGCACTTTTTATATAAATTTATACATCTGTAAATAAAATGTAATAAATTTGAAAGGAAATTGAAATATACCATCTTTCCATATTTTTAAATGTTATTGCAATCTAAATGTAATGCAATCATGCATAAAAATAATTATTAAAAAGTAAATTTAAGAAAACAATAAACAAAACAATTATTATTGCTGTCAAAAAACAAATAAGTATATTATTTTTAAGTTTAGAATATTGAAAAATTGGCTTTTTTCTTTTATGTATTTTTTTCAAATCTTCACCCCCATTATGTCAGATTAAATTACTATTATTAAGCCACTTTATGCATCTTAAGCCCTTTCGTTTGCGCAAATAACATTTAATATATAATATGCTCCATTACTTTTTATGTTAATTGTAACCTTGGTTATGTTTACTTCATATTATGTTTAGTAAGGAGGTTTAATTTATGTGTAGATGTAGAAATAACTGCATGAATAATAATTCTAACATGATAGATACAAGAATGATGTGCAATAATATGCCAAATGATGATGATTGTGAATGTGGATTTGATGAAGAATCAGTTTTTCCTGAAAACTATATGTTTGGTCAAAGCTATGTTCCAATTCAAAGAATGACAACTACTTTTAAGCCATGCACAGGACTTAAAATGGGAACTATATTTCCTGAACTTGTAAGTCCTTATGCCCCTGGTCAAAGTTTAGAAGAAGATCAATTTTTAAGATGTTCAAACGAAATTAAGGAGGGATGTAATAGTGGAATGCAATAATAATACTTGTTCTTGCAATTGTACTTGTAAAGAAAACTCAAAATGCCCTACAAGAGAAGAAATGATGAATGACGTAAGAGGCTTTAATTTTGCAATTGTTGAACTTGGTTTATATTTAGATACACATCCAGATGATACAAGAGCTCTAGCTTTGCACAAAGAATATTGTAAATGCTACAAAGAAGCTGTAGAAAGATATCAAAAGAAATACGGACCACTATCAATATTTTACCCATGTAATAAATGGAGATGGCTAGAACAACCTTGGCCTTGGGAAGGAGGTAATTTCTAATGTGGAGTTATAATAAAATACTTCAATATCCAATAAAAATAAAAAATCCAGACCCACGACTTGCGAAATTTATAATTTCTCAATATGGTGGACCAGATGGAGAACTTGGCGCTTCTTTAAGATATTTAAGTCAGCGTTTTGGAATGCCTGACCAAAAGTCAAAAGCAATCTTAAATGACGTAGGTACTGAGGAACTTCGGACACCTTGAAATGGTAGGCTCAATAGTTCATCAATTAACAAAAGGCATTACTGCAGAAGAGGCTGAAAAAGCAGGACTTGGTGCATATTATACTGACCATGGCTTAGATGTATATCCACAATCAGCTGGTGGTTTTCCTTTTAGTGCAAATGCAATAGCTTGCAAAGGTGACCCTATAGCTAATTTGCAGGAAGATTTGGCGGCAGAACAAAAGGCCAGAGCCACATACGAAAAGCTAATTGACTTATGTAAAGATAATCCTGATGTTGTTGACCCATTAAGATTTTTAAGAGAAAGAGAAATCGTTCACTTCCAAAGATTTGGTGAAGCACTTCGTGGTGTTCAAGACAAACTTGCAGAAAAAAGAATGTTTGCAATGGGCAATTGTAATTGGAATAACAACAATAATAATAATTGCCAATGCTAGTACTAATTTATAATTGAACAAGATGAAGCATACTACCTTTACTACAAATGGCGACATTGTAATAGGTCAAACTTCATCAAAAGAGTGGGAATATGCGATAATACGCCTTCCCCTCTATTTTATTTTGTCAAATTTATTAATATTTATTGATTTTATTTACAAATGGCTATATACTTTAATTAGTCACTAATTTATATTTTAGTAACCGAATTATATTAAAGGAGTAAATTTATGGTATTATTTGATCTATTAAAAAAATATGGAAGTCCACTATACGTTTATGATTATGAAATTTTAAGAGATAGATGTAATAAAATTAAAAATTTTAGCGATGACTTGCATCATGGCCTACCTAATGACATTAAAGTTTCAATGCATTATTCTACTAAAGCCAATAGCAATCCCGCTATTTTAAAAGTAGTTGCACAATCTGGTCTAAATGTTGATTGCATGTCACCTTTTGAGCTTGAAATTGATTTAAAAAGTGGTTTTTCTCCTGATAAAATGCTCTATGTATGTAATAATATTTCAGGGGAAGAAATGAAATTTGTTCATGATAATGGCATCCTTATTTGTCTTGACTCTATATCTCAAGTAGAAACTTGGGGAAAAATTTTTCCAGGAACAGATATTATAGTTCGTATTAATCCTGGTACTCAAGGTGTTGGACATTCTGAAAAAGTTATAACATCTGGTAAAGCTACCAAATTTGGTATTTCTGAAGAAAATTTACCTCAACTTTTTGAAGTTGTAAAAAAATATAATTTACATATTGTAGGAACACATCAACATTTAGGAAGTTTATTTTTAAATGATAAAATTGATGATTATATTGCTGGCGTAAGAGCTGGAATTAACATAGTTAAGAAATATTTTAAGGATATAAAAATTGTAGACTTAGGCGGTGGGTTTGGAGTACCTTATTCTCCTGATGAAAGTCCTCTAGACTTATCTCTTGTAGCATCTAAATTATTGCCTGTTTTAAAGGATTTTGTCTTAGAATATCCTTCTGTAAAAGAATTTAAATTTGAACCTGGCCGTTATATTCCTTGTGAATCCGGCAGTTTAATTGGTACTGTAACCGCTATTAAACATGAAAATGGAACTTGGTGGATTTGTACAGATATTGGCATGAATCAATTAGTTAGACCTTCTATGTATGGTTCTCATCACGAGATAAAATTGGTTTATCAAAATGATAATGTCAATAGAAAAACCATAACTGCAAATTTCTGTGGTAATGTATGTGAAAGTGGCGATATTTTAGGGAAAAATAGAGTTGTAAAACTTTCTGAAGTTGGAGATTTGGTTGTAGTTGCAAATGCTGGAGCTTACGGATATTCTATGGCTTCAAATTACACTGGAAGACCAAGACCTGCAGAAATTATGATTATAAATGGTGAAGATAAAATTATTAGAAATAGAGAAACCATCTCTTCTTTAATGGAAAATATAGTTTTTTAATTTTTAATGAAGGGACTTCTTGTTTTCTTGCTTTTTTTCTCAAAATATGGTATAATTATATTGTGGTGATTGTTAAAATTTTTATAATTTAATTACCTACATTTTATACATAATTTTATTTAATAAATTTATGAAAGGATTTATTTTTATGAATTTTGAGGAAAAGTTTAATTTAGATATAGAAAATTTAAAAAATGATTTAGCTATTGAAGACATGTTTGTTACTGATGAAGATGTTAATATGCTAAAAAAATATTCAACTAATGAAATTACTTTAAATGAAGCGATAAATAATATTATAAAAGGAAACTTAAATTAATTTTTGCTTTGCTAAATTTAATTTTGCAAACCAAATCTATATAACTTTTAAAACAAATGAAAGGTGGAAACTAAAATGTTTGAGTTATATGAAGCTGTTAACTCAATTTACTGCTATCCAGATAGTGATGTACTTGTAAATAAACTAAATATACATGATAACAAAAAACTAGCAACTGTTGAAAGGAAGCTAGTTTTATTGAAATTATATACACTTAGACAAAACAAAAATATTGGTAATTTTGATATTCATCATTTTTTATCAATACATAAATTCTTGTTTGAGGACATCTACCCTTTCGCTGGAAAAATAAGGTCTGAGGATATTGCCAAAGGCTCTTTTCGTTTTGCTAAATGGGAATACATAGAAGATGAGCTTAGAAAGCTTCTTGATAAATTATCTAAAGACAATTTGAAAAATTTATCAAAAGAAGAAATGGCAAAAAAATTAGCTTATTATATGTCTGAACTTAATGTTCTTCACCCTTTTAGAGAAGGTAATGGCAGAACAATTAGAGAATTTATTAGACAGCTTGCTTATGTAAATCGGATATAGTTTAGATATAAAAAATGTTAAACCTAAAGATATGCTCAATGCATGTATAGAATCTGTTGTAAATACAACTCATTTAGAAGAAATGTTATATGATTGTTTAGAAAAATTAAATTAAAAAATCAAAATGTGTGTCAAAAAGAACCGTCCCATTTGACACACATTTTTTATTTTATCTTTTTTTAAAACCTTTTCCCATTTTTCCTTTTATAAAATTATTAAAGTTCTTTTCATCACCTTTTGTAAAAGAGTCTTTTTTTATAATGTATCCACTATCTTTAGTAAGCAATATGTAGTAAAAATTTTTAGTATCATAAACTGCTTCAAGGCATTCATATGTTCTTTCTGTAGTACCAACTTTATTTTTGATTATTACTCTTTCATCATTAAAATAGTAGTAATTTGTGAAAGTTGATATATCGTCATCATATATTTTTTTACTTTCTTTTTTATTAAATTTTTGATATTTAAAAGCATACACCCATAAATACACTCCTAAAAATATTAGGAATGCATTTATGATAATGTTGCAAATAAGCCCGAAAAAGTAATCTTCGCCTTCTAATAAAAAGTTTATGCCAATTGCTACTAATACAAAGCCGCATAAAAGTAAAGACCAAAAATCTGCACGTTTAACTTTTCTTCTATAAAATTTGTAAAAGTCATTTACCATTTTTTCGTTTAAATGCGTTGCATTTATGAAAAGTGATTCTTCATTTAATGCATTTATTAAACGTTCTTCTGATAATTTTGCTTCAATATTTTCTTTACTTTCTTTAGCTTTTGTTTTTCGCTTTTTTGTTTTTTCCATATTGTTCACCTATATTTTCATTATTCCACCAATAACTTGGCTTTCTTTTTCTAATGGAAGCATTTTGTTTCCACCAGCTATAACTATTTTATCTCCTTTTTCTAATACGCCGCTCTTTTCTAGTTCAAGTATTCCCTTTTCTACTGTTGTATCAATGTCTTTTTGAGCTTCAATATAAATTGGATATGTGTTAGCTGTTAATGATAATTTATGATATGTTTTTAAATTATCTGTAATTGCTAATACTGGGCAAGCTGGTTTTAATCCTGCTAAAATATTTGCTGTATCTCCTGTGTGAGTATAAGCAACTATTGCATTTGCTTCTATATCTTTTGCTGTTACACATGCTGAGTAAGCTGTGTTAGCTTTTAAATCGTTTTTATCTACAATGCAACCTTTGTTGTTAAATCTCTTCCAGTAATTGATGTGACCTTCAATTGCTCTTGAAATTTTGTTCATTGCTTCAACACATTCAACTGGATATTTACCCATTGCACATTCTCCAGAAAGCATGATGCATCCTGTTAAATCATATACAGCATTTGCAACATCTGATACTTCTGCTCTTGTTGGTCTTGGGTTTGATGTCATTGATTCTAACATTTGTGTTGCTGTGATAACTGGTTTTCCAACTTCGTTGCATCTCTTGATGATATGTTTTTGAACTATTGGAACTTGTTCCATTGGTATTTCAACGCCCATATCTCCACGAGCAACCATTATACCATCAGATAAAGCTAAGATGTCTTCGAAGTTATCTATACCTTCTTGGCTTTCAATTTTTGATATAATTCCTATTTCTTGTCCACCATTATCATCTAATAGTTTTCTTATTTGTTTAACATCATCTGCTCTTCTTACAAATGAAGCAAATATATAATCAAATCCTGCTTTTACACCTTTTGTGATGTCATCTATATCTTTTGCACCTAATGCTGGTAATTCAACTATTGCATCAGGTATATTCATTGTTTTTCTTGAACCTAATCTACCTGTGTTTTGTGCTATACAAACAATATCTTGTCCTTTTATTTCTTTTACTTTGAATTCTATTGCACCATCATCAACTAATATTGTTGAACCTGGTTTAACATCTTGGTATAAGTTTTTGTAACTTAATGTTGTTTTTGTATTGTTTCCAATTATGTCATCATGAACAAAAGTAAATTCTTGTCCTTCTGTAATTGTAACTTTTTCATCTCCTGATTCTAGTTTACCTGTTCTTATTTCTGGTCCTTTTGTATCAAGAGCCATTGCTATAGGTAGTCCTAATTTGTCTCTGCATCTTTTAATTGTTGCGATTTTTTCTGCATTTTCTTCATATCCACCATGTGAAAAATTAATTCTGCATACATTTAAGCCTGCATTCATTAATTTTGTAAGCATCTCTTCGCTTTCACTTGCTGGTCCTATTGTACCAATGATTTTTGTTTTTCTAATTACTTCTTTCATTTTATTACTTCCTTTCATAATTTTTAGCGTAATAATTATATCACTATTCTTCCCCAAGTTCAACCATTTTATTACATTTTTTAGGTTTTTTTCAGTTGGGGACGGTCCTAAAATGAAAAAAATATTTCGTTTTGATTTAAAATTTGTCTTTAATATAAAGTTTTTTCATTTTAGGACCGTCCCCAACTGAAAAAGGCCAACTGAAAAATGCAAACTAAAAAATACAAACTGAAAAAGGGCTATGCCCTTTTACTCAGTTATCCATTTTATTAAGTTTAAATTCATTGGATTTAATATCATTTTATTTTTTGGAATAACTCTAAATGTGTAACCATAGTCTCCGCCAGATTTTAGCTCTATTTTAGCAGTAAATTTGTATTCCAAATTTATTTCGTCTTCTTCTACTAACTTCATAGGCATTATGCTTATGTCATCAACTACACCCTCATCTGTAATTTTGCCATAATATACTTGTGCATCTATGTTTTCTATGCTTAATAGGTTGTTTGGCAATTTTACATAGCAGCTTACTTCTATTTTGTTTCCTGCATCTACAGTTATATCATTGTAATTTTTTTCATCTTGTCTTATTTTTATGTCGTCCCAGTTTGCGTATAACTTTTCTTTCCATTCGTTGTATCTAGTAACTTTTGACAAGTCTGTATAATATTTGTTATGTAAATCACATAATGGCATATAAAATTTAGTAGTATAATCTTCAAGCATCCTTGCTGTACTAAATCTTCCTGCATTTGATTCTATTGTATTTTTCATTATTCTAAGCCATGTGTCTGAATAGCCTTTTTCATTTTTATCATAATACATTGGAATTATTTTGTTTTCTAATGTATCATACATACTTCTGCTATCTGCATCATCTTGAGCATCATAGCTTTGGTATTTGGCATTTGAACCTATTGTCCAACCATTTTTTTGGTTATAGCCTTCTGCCCACCAACCATCTAATACGCTAAAGTTTATAACTCCATTTATTGCTGCCTTTTGTCCACTTGTGCCTGATGCTTCTAATGGTCTTCTTGGTGTATTTAGCCATACATCAACGCCAGAAATTAGGTATCTTGACATGCCTATGTTATAATTTTCTAGTATAAATACTTTTCCTTTAAATTGTGGTTTTAAAGATATGTCATGTATAAATTTAATTAAGTCTTGCCCCTCTTTGTCACTTGGATGAGCTTTACCAGCAAATATAATTTGAACTGGCATATTTTTTTCATTAAATATTTGCGTAACTCTTTCTAAATCTCTAAAAATTAGTGTTGCTCTTTTGTATGTTGCAAATCTTCTTGCAAATCCAATAGTTAAAATGTTTGGATCAAGTTTTCCTACCATTTGCTCTATGTCTTCATAAGAGTAGTTATATCTTCTAAGTCTATCTATTGTAGAGTTTTTAACTATTTTTAGCAATTTTTCTTTTCTTGATTGGTGAACCTTCCATAGCTCTTCATCTGGAATTTTCTCTATATTTTTCCAAACATTATCATCTTGAATATTGTCTTGCCAATATGGCTCTAAATACTTATTGTATAAATCTTTTACTGTTGGTGCAAGCCATGAGCAAGTATGTACGCCATTTGTTACATACTCTATTGGAGATTCATTTGATGGAATATCTGGCCAAACTTTTGAGAATAGTTCTCTTGATACTGCTCCATGTAATTTGCTAACGCCGTTTTTCTTTCCTGCAATTTTAAGTGCTAATATTCCCATATCAAAGCCTGACTTGCTTATGTCTGCATTTGGCTCCATTCCTAACCTAAAGAATTCTTCTTTAGTTAGTCCTAGTCTGTCCCAAAATCCATTAAAATATTTTTCTACTAAGCTTAGTGGAAATATGTCATTTCCTGCTGGTACTGGTGTATGCGTTGTAAATACTGTCATTGATGATACAATGTCTTTTGCTATATCAAATGAAACTTCTTTGTATTTCATCATATTTTTAATAAGCTCAATTGTTAAAAATGATGAATGACCTTCATTCATATGGTATACAGTAGGTTTTAGTCCTAAAGTGTAAAGTAAATTAACTCCGCCCATGCCAAGAACTATTTCTTGCATTATTCTCATTTCTTGGTCTCCACCATAAAGTGTTGAAGTTACATTTCTGTATTCCGGAATATTTTCGTCTATGTCCGAATCTAGTAAATACAAAGTATTACGTCCAACTTTCATTTGCCATGCTTTTAAATAAATTTTCTTTTTAGGAAACTTTATGTAAATTAGTAAATCTTTTCCTTCATGGTCTTTTACTGATGTTAAAGGTAATAGTGAAATATCTATTGCATGATATTCAGTTTCTTGCTGTCCATATCCATTTATTTTTTGATGGAAATATCCACTTTTGTATAGCAAACCTATTCCAACTAAAGGAATTCCCATATCACTACTAGATTTCATATGGTCCCCTGAAAGAATACCTAAGCCTCCTGAATAAATCGGAATAGTTTCGTCTAAACCATACTCAGCAGAAAAATAAGCTATTAAATCATTTGAGTTGTCAGGAAATTTCTTTTTAAACCATGTTTCTTTGCTTTCCATATAATCATCAAAATCTTTAACAACTTTATCATATTCTTTTAAGAACTCTGCATTTTTAGACGCTTCTTCTAGCTTTTCTTGTGATACCATCCTTAGGAATTTGACAGGATTTTTACCTATACTTTCCCATAAATCTATGTCTAAAATTTTAAATAATTTTAAAAATTCTGTGTTCCATGACCACCATAAATTATATGATATATCATATAATTTTGCTATTCTCTTTGGTAGTTGAGGCCTTACCGTAATTTTATTAAATACAAAAGCCATTTAATTTTCCTCCTTGGTAATTTTTTCGTTTTTGAGGTGCTTTTATTTAATGCTTTGAATAAAAAAGATTTTCTCATAAACGAATTTTTTGTTCTTTAGTTTTTGTCTAGTTATATTATCTTATAACAAAAATCATTTGTCAAATGATTTGCGAAAATAGTTTTATTTTTTTCGTTTTAGGACCGTCCCCAACTGAAAAAAGTGTGGAACTAATTTCCACACCCACAGCAACCAAAGTTTGTAAATAATAGCAAAAATACTACCAGAAAAAGCAATATTTCCGAATTACTTCCTCCAGATCTAAAAAGTCCACAATTGTTATTATTGCAACAGCAATTATTTAGTCCATCATTCATATAATCCTCACTTTCTAAGTAAATAACATCTTCTATGTATTTTTGATAATTAAAAGTTAAAATTTTGTCTAAGACATATTCACTTAATCTTTTTTATATCATATAGTATGCTTTTTATTAAATTTGTGTTACAATATTTGTGGAAATTTTGAAATTTGTTAAACTACAATAATGAGAAATTTTATAAAGGTTTATAGGTTCCTTTAAAAACCTAAATATATAAAATAAAGGAAACTTCATAAAATGGTTGAACTTTTATCTCCAGTAGGAGATTTTGAATGTTTGCAGGCAGCAGTACAAAATGGTGCTGACAGTGTTTATTTAGGAGGAAGCGCTTTTAACGCAAGGGCCTCGGCTTCTAATTTTGATAAAGATGGTTTAAAAAGGGCTATTAGATATGCCAAACTTAGAAATGTAAAAATTAATTTTGCACTTAACACTCTAATAAAAGATAGTGAATTTGATGATGCAGTTAATCTTGCAAAATATGTTTATACTTTGGGTGCAGATGCAATCATTGTTCAAGATTTAGGTCTTGCTAAATATATAATTAAAAATATGCCTGAGATGGATGTACACGCAAGTACTCAAATGACAATTCACAATTTACAAGGTGTGCTTGCCTTGGAAAAACTTGGCTTTAAAAGAGTTGTCCTTTCAAGAGAGCTAAGTTTGTCTGAAATAGAATACATATGCAATAACTCAAATGTAGAAATTGAAGTTTTTGCACATGGAGCTCTTTGCATATCTTATTCTGGTCAATGTTTGCTTTCAAGCACAATTGGCGCAAGGTCTGGTAACAGAGGTAGATGTGCTCAACCTTGCAGACTACCTTATGAATTAATAGATGAAAAGAACAATTTATTGGATAAAGGTTATTTACTAAGTCCTAGAGATTTGTGTTCTTTAAGCTACATTCCAGATTTAATTAATGCAGGTGTTACGTCTTTTAAAATTGAAGGAAGAATGAAAACACCTGAATATGTTGCAGTTGTAACAAGTATTTACAGAAAATATATTGATTTAGCTTTAAGTGATGAAGAATACAAGATTGATGATGAAGATATTAAAAAACTAATGCAAGTTTTTAATAGAGGTGGATTTTCTACTGGTAATTTAAGCGATGAAGAAAATTTGAATTATGTATACAAAGAAAAGCCAAATAATATGGGACTTTACATTGGTAATGTTTCTTCTTTTAATAAAAATAAAGGATTAATCACTTTTAAAACAAATGAAACTCTTAGTATTGGAGATAAAATATCTTTAGAAAAAGAAGAACATAAATATACAATAACAGAACTTATTAAAAATAATCAAAATATTGAAAAATCTAATATTGGAGATATAGTAACAATTGGCAGAATGAAGGGCAATATAGCTCCTGGCAATAGGATATATAAATTAAGCAGTAAATCTTTAAGCAAAGCCATTTCTGAGTATTATAAAAAGGAAAACAAAAAAGCTCCTCTTACCTGTACTATTACCATAAAAAAAGACATGCCAGTTACTCTTGAAGTAAAATCACTGGATAAAGGCATTTATTCATCTATGGAAGTTGTTAAATCAATTGATATAACCCCTATTGATGCTATAAGTAACCCTATTTCAAAAGGAAGAGTTATAGAGCAACTTTCAAAAACAACTGATACACCTTTTGAGTTTACAGAAATAAATGTAATTTTGGATGATAATACATATTTGCCTAAAATTTCTGCAATAAATGCACTTCGTAGAGATTGTTTGCAAGAATTAGAAAATTTAGCAATTAAAAAGTTTGAAAGAGAAAATGAAGAATTGTCTCAAGAAGATAGCAATAGCAAGGCAAATGTAAAAAATTGTAAAGATCAAAGTTTAGCTTGTGAACAAGTTGCAACAACAAGTAATGATAGAAAAACGTCCTCTAGCACTACAACCCCAAGTATTAGTTTACTTTTAAATAACATTAACCCATCTTTTGACTATTCTAATTTGCTTTATACAGATAGGATTTATGTACCTTTAAAATTCTTTGGTATGAAAGATTTAAAAGATATTATTAAGCAATTGTCTAATAGCTCTGAACTCTATATTTATATGCCTACAATTATAAAAGACAATTATAGAAACATAATTTACAATAGTTTGGATAAATACATAGAAGAATTTAATATTAAAGGATTAGTTGCATCAAATTTATCTAGTATATATACGTTGAATAAATATGTTGGAAAGTTAAATATAATTGGAAATTACACATTTAATGTATTTAATAATCATACAATAAATGAGTTATGTAATCTTGGTATAGATATGGTTACAGTTTCACCAGAATTAGATGAACTATCTTTATCTAATTTATGTAAAGGGTCTACTATTCCTACCGAACTTATGGTTTATGGCAAATTGCCTGTTATGAATATGGGATATTGTTTACTTGGAAGTGCCAATAAATGTTATCCAAAGTGCAAAATGAGATGTAAAACAAATAGTAAATATTATATTAAAGATAGGCTTGGATATAAATTTAGAGTTGTTCCAGACAATATTCAAACAGTAACAACTCTTTACAATAGTAAAATCACATCAATTCCATATGAAAATATATGTCCAAGTTCTGTAAGGATTAGCATTTTGGATGAAAACATTGATGAAATAAATGAAGCAATAAAAACTGTTAAAAGTGGAAAAACATTTTCTTCAAAAGATTATACTTATGGTAATTTGTATAAAAATGTGTAGCTTTTGAGTTTGGGAATTGTCAATTGGGACGGTTCTATTTGACACTATTTTGTGTCAAATAGAACCGTCCCAATTGACAATTGACAAATTTACTCATTCAACATTTTTGCACTAAGTATTGATGAAACTTTTCTACCTATAAAAGGAATTTTGGTATATTTTTTCTTTATATTTTCTATTCCATCTTTTAAAATTTCCGTTGTATTTATTTCTTCCTGGAGTTCTTTATTTTTTCTATTTTCAGTTTTTTCTACAACTTCCAATTGTTGATTTGCCTCACATAAGCTTATTATTATATTTGCTACTTGTTCAAAGTTTGAATTGCAAACATTTTCTGTTTGTCTTATTAAATAAATTACAAATTGAAAGTCTGATTCTTCTAGATGGAATATGGTAAGCCTTTCTTCTACATTTTTTGTCCACTTACTAACTTCTATTATGTGGCTCATCCTTTTGTCATAAGCTAATTTCTTTATTTTTTGAAATACATCATTGGTATTATTTTCTGCAGAGTCTTTTGCTGGAACAAAAATATTTTTTTCTGTCTCCCCTTTATTTGTGTCATTTTCATCCTGCTCCCCCTGAATTTTTGCAACCTGATTTAACAACTTTCTTACATATCCACCTACAAAATATACTTTTGACAATTCCTGCATTTGTCTAAGTATTTCTTTTATTTCTATATTATTAGTTAGTAATTTCTTTTCAATATTTTTAGTTTCATTTTCTTGATTTTGAATTCTTTCTTGTAAGGCATCTAAGCTTTCATCTTTCTTGAATTTTAAAATAATTGACTTAAATATGTCTAGATAATTGTTTGTTATATTATCAAAATCATTTTTTAAATATTGTGTATTTTTTACAATTTTGTAATTAATAATAAATCTACTAAGTGCTCTTTCGATGTCAGTTCTATAATCTTTAGAAATTTTATTAATGTGATTTAGTAGGTTTTCAAAGTCAACTATTCTTTGTTCTTCTATATTAAACTGCGGAACTGGTTGTACTGGCTTAAAGTTTTCTTTTATTTCAGTCACAGGTTTAAATGGAATATTTATTTCTTTTTCTTCTTTAACTGGAATTAAAACGCTTTCGTGTTTTTCTTCTTGTCCAACTTCTGGCTCAATTTCTTTCTTCTGCTCTACCTTACTTTCTACATCTGTTTTTTCATCAGTTTCAACAACTTTTTCAATTGGAACATCATCCTTTTTATCTACTTCTTGTGTTATATTAGTTTCAGCAGTTTCAATTGTTTCAGCCTCTTCAAGCAAGTAAGATAATGTTATTAATTCATCTGGTTCAAAATATACATCAGTTATTTTATTTACTAAAAAACTTGTTAACAAGAAATCATCTTTTTGTTCTGGAAAATTTTTAATTTTATCATTAATTATTTTATTTAATTCAGATTTTATAGCAACTATTTTTTTCCAAAACTCTTTTGTTAAATTTGCCTTTTCCTCTTCATATTGCTGAATTTTAAAATTTAACTGACTTGTTCTACTATTTTCGTCGTCTTGATTACTAAATTGTGCATTATGATTTTTGGAATTATACATCTCAACAGAAGTTTCGACTATTTTATAGTCCAAACTTCTAATTGCTTTATCATATTCTTCTTTATCTGTTTTACATTTTTTTAAATCTAGTTTATCCATATTTACCTTCATTTGTTTTTATATTTTATGCATTTGTATTCTTCATTTGTATGGTCAATTTTTACATCTTATATTTTGTATTAATTATATAATAATATACATTGATTTTCAATAAATTTTATATTACATATTTGTTACATTTTAAATAGAGTTTACATTTGCAGTTAGCAATTAATAGTCCAAAGCTTAAGCCAAGATTATTTTACTCAAAAAAAGAAACATTAGATAATTAATGTTTCTTTAAAAATTTTATAATTTTTTAATTCTAAGCTTTTGCTGCTTTTGCTTTTGTAGCATTTGCCTTTTTAGCTGGTTTTTCAGTTTTTTCTGTTTTAGCAGCTTTTATTTGTGCTTCTGGATAAACACTTATTTTCTTTTTATCTTTTCCAAGTCTTTCAACTTTCATTATACCGGTAATTTTTGCATATAAAGTGTCATCGCTTCCGATTCCAACATTAGTACCTGGATGCATTTTTGTTCCTCTTTGTCTATATAAAATGTTTCCTGCATTAACTAATTGACCATCAGCTCTCTTTATACCAAGTCTTTTTGACTCACTATCTCTTCCGTTATCGGTACTACCTTGACCTTTATGATGTGCCATGTATTTTCACCTACCTTTAAAATATATTAATGGCTATTTTTCTTTTTGCCATTTTAAGATTTGCAATGTGAATTAACTTTTAGTTAATTAAAATTATTCTGCAACTTTGATTGATTTAATTTCAACCTTAGTATATGGTTGTCTATGACCTTGTGTTCTTCTGTAGTTTTTCTTTGCTTTGTATTTGTAAACGATTATTTTCTTTCCTTTACCATGAGCTACTACAGTTCCTTCAACTTTACAACCTTTTACATATGGAGTTCCTACTTTTACGTTTTTGTCATCAGATACAAGAACAACGTTATCAAATGTAACTTTTTTTCCTTCTTCTGCATCTAATTTTTCAAAGAAAACTACATCTCCTTCTGATACTTTGTATTGTTTACCACAACTTTCTATTATTGCGTACATAGGGCTCTATCGCACCTCCTCCGTTCTCATACTCGCTAAGCATAAATGCAAGGTATCTAGTAAACTCTAGAATTTAGTTACCCGACTTAGGCGGTTTACAGATATATATTATACACTATATTTTGTATATTTGTCAAGACAATTTATTATGTATTTTCACAACACTCTATCTCTATTATGTATTTATGTATTTTCACTATTTTGTTGCGCATTTTTATTATTTAATATATTAAAATACTCTTCCTTTGATTTATTTATTGATTTATTTAAATCTAGATTTTGATAGTCAAATGGATATATTCTATTTTCATCATCTACTTTTAAATATAAGTTCCAATCAGGTGAAAAATATTCACCAGCTGACATAACTAAATCATACATTATTTTAACCGCATTTTCTATTTCGTTTTCATTTTGTATTGGTATGTATTGTTCATATTTTAATATAACATCTTCATAGTATGATATATCTGTTTGAATAATGTTTTTATTTTCGTTTTGCCAATTATCATAAAAGTATTTTTGACAATTGTCCGCATAGTCTTCATTCATACTCGCCCATTCAACAATAACATTAAATTTTATTTCAGGTTTACTTTTTATTTCATAAATATATGAACCATTTTGATTAGAATTTATGTTTTTTGATACTTCTGTTATTTGTTGATCATACATTGCCTCTATTGTCTCTTTTGGATTAATATGTAGTGAATCATGTATTATTTTCCATCTGTATACAAGTAACCCTGCAGTAAATATTATAATAATTAGGGCAAATATAATCATAATTATTTTTACAACCCTATTTGTAAAATCAATTATTTTTTCTGCCTTTTTCTTCTTTTTACCATTTTCATAAATGTCTATGCCATAATTTTCAACATAATTAAGATTTTTTTCTTTCCATTCTTTTAGTTCTTCTTCATCTTTTTTATCCATAGTTTTCTCCTCATACGTTTTTTTCGTATTTTTTATTTATTGTATATTATTGCTCAAAATTTTACAAGTATTTTTATTATTTAATTTAAATATGTATTAGCGTAACTTAAATATGCTTATTAGCTAATTTAAATATGTATTAGCGTAACTTAAATATGCTTATTAAGCTAATTTAAATATAATAAATTGATTTTAGGGTATTTTTAGGGTATTTTTTAATTAGCACTATGTTTTAGCATAAAACTATTATATTATATAGGAAAAACTTGATTTTTCCTATATAATTAAAAAACTCCAATAAATACTTATATATTAGCATTTATTAGAGTTTTTTATTAATAAATAAATGGTGCCTCGAAGTGGAATCGAACCACTGACACAGGGATTTTCAGTCCCTTGCTCTACCGACTGAGCTATCGAGGCATTAATAAGAAAAGTGGCTTTGCCTTATGTGGTGCGAGCTTTGCTCGGACTAACTAATATAAATTTATCTTGAAATATAGGCAAAATCTTTGATTTTTCTTATATTAAAAAAAAATGGCGACCCGAAACGGGCTCGAACCGTCGACCTCTAGCGTGACAGGCTAGCGTTCTAACCAACTGAACTACCGGGCCATATAAAAGTGGTGGTCGCTATAGGGCTCGAACCTATGACCTCCTGCTTGTAAGGCAGATGCTCTCCCAGCTGAGCTAAGCGACCATGTCCTTCGACTTTCTTAGTATACTAAATTTTTTAATAATTGTCAACAGTTTTTTTAAAGTTTTTTTAAGTTTTTAAAAAATTTTAATGTTGCTTATTTTTTGCTTTTTTTGGAGTTTAATGTTTTTAAAATTAATATTCTTATTATAATAATTTAGACCAAGGGACTGACAACTTTATGGTCTGTTAGCTCAGTTTGTAGACCAAGGGACTGAAAATCCCTGGGCCAAATTATTATAATTTTTTTCTATCTATTTAGTTAATTCCTCGATTGCTTTTTTTAATTGAGTATCTTTTTCTTGATCTAATGTTCCTGTAAATAGGTAATCATCAACCTTTATATCTGGCTCTATTCCTATTTTATTTATTTCGTTGTGATTTGGTGTAAAATATTCATTTGTTGTTATTTTTATTCCACTTCCATCTGTTAGCGGATATAAAGTTTGTATTACACCTTTGCCATATGTTGTATTTCCTATTATTGTTGCATTGTCTACATCTTCTTTTAATATTCCTGCCAAAATTTCTGATGCACTTGCTGAATACTCGTTAACAAGTAAAACTATTGGCATAGTTATTGTTTTATCTTTTTCTGCTTTTATTACTTCTTCGTCTCCATTTTTGTCTGACTCAATTAAAAGCGTTTGACCTTTATTTGTCATCATTCCAGCTATATCTAATGACTCATCTACTACCCCACCGCCATTATTTCTTATGTCAATTATTAGTGAAGTTATTCCTTTGCTTACTAAATCATTATAGCTATTTTCAAATTGTGAAGATACATCCCCTTCAAAACTAGATATGTAAATGTACCCTATATTGTTTTCTAGCTTTTGAGATGTAACATGTTTTACTTCTACTGTTTTTCTTTCTATTTCAAAACTAAGCTCTTCTCCATCTCTTAATATTCCAATTGTTACTTTTGTGCCTTCTTTTCCTTTTATACTACTTGTAATTGTGTCGTAGTCATCTCCATTACACTCAACACCATCAACACTTGTTATTATATCCCCTGTTTTAAGTCCTGCTTTTTCTGCTGGAGAGTCAGGTATTGTTCCGTAAACTAATATTAAATTATTTTGTGTGTCTTTTGTAATGTATACTCCTATTCCAACAAATTCACCTTCTATGTCTTCTGTAAAACTAGACATTTCTTCTGCCGGAAAGTATTCGGTATATTCATCGCCTAAACCTGCTACATAGCCTTTTATTGCTCCTTCAATTAGGTCGTTTTCATTAACCTCACCTATGTATTCTTGGTCTATTTTGTTTCTAATAATTGCAAGTTTAGCTGCAATACTGCTAGATTTTGTAGCACTTCCAATTGCATTTTCTGTTGAAATCTTTGTTGCACTACCATATATAAGCACAGTAGTAACTATAGATGTAACTACTGCAGTTGCAATAATTGTCATTATTGTTTTATATATTGAATTTCCTTGTTTTTTGTTTTTTGTATTCATAAGTCTCCTTTCTGATTTTACTCACTTGCTGACAAATAATTTTTTGGATCAACATGTGTACCATTTTCTCTTACTTCAAAATGAACATGAGGTCCTGTTGAGTTACCGGTTGAACCCATTTCCATAATAATGTCGCCTTGTTTAACTGTTTCTCCTACACTTTTTAATAATTTATTACCATGTGCATATAAAGTAACTATTTTTACTCCATTAGTATTTAAACCATGGTCTATCATTACCATATTTCCATATCCGCCCGTATTATATTGAGAATATATTACTATTCCATCTGCTGCTGCATATACTGGATCACCCAATTTGCCGCCTATATCTATACCGTCATGATTTTTTATTACTCCCTGTATTGGATGAAGTCTTGAACCATATGGAGATGTTATATATGAACTTTCTAAAGTAGGCCAAATCATAACTCCACCAGAATATTTTAGCTCATATGTTGAACCACTTATGGTGTATCTAATTAAGTTTTCTAGTTCTTCCTGTTGCTTTTTGTATGTTTCTATTTGTGCATTTAATTGTTTTTCACTTTCCGATAGACTATTTTTTTGATTTTCATAAACTGTTCTTGTATTTGTAAGTACTACAGTTTGTTTTTCTGCTTCAACCTTTGCTAGTTTCATTTGAGCTTTATCTTCTTCTAGCTCATTATTTATTTTTTCTAAATCTAGCTTTTGCGCTTTTAACTCTGCTATTGTTTGTGCATCAATTTCTGCCATTTTTTGTACTGCATAATATTTAGACACAAAATCTATAATACTTTTTGAATTCATTAAAACATCCAAATATTTAGTTTCACCATTTTTATAAATAGCTACCATTCTCTTTTTTAAAAGGTTTAGTTTACTTTCATACTTTTGCTTTGCAACTTCAAGCTGTGCCTCAGATTCTGCTACTTTTTGTTGAAGTTCTTCATACTTACGACTTACTTCGTCAAGACTTGCTTGGTATTCATTAATTTTGTCGTCCATTTTTTGAAGCTGTACAACAGCTTCACTTAGCTCATCTTGAACATAAGTAAGCTGTTCTTCTGCTTTAGCTAGCTCTTCTGCTACCTGCTCTTTTTGCTCATTTAAAGAAAGAGTATTTACTGTATTTGAAGTTTGATTTGTTACCTCATTACTAACAGTATTTTCGCCATTGGAAACATTATCTTCCGCCTTAACAAAATAAAGGCAAGAAGATAATATGAGTGTAGTTAAAATAAGCACCGTTACTGTACTAGCTATCTTATTTTTCATTTATCTTTTTGCCTCCCATTAATTAATATTTATTATATAAGTAGACATAAATCTTATCACATTTTTTATCATTTTGCAACCCAAGGTATTAGCTATAAATCAAGCTTGGGTGATTTGTGTATTGAAGTGGATCAACTCTGTATCCTTTGCTTCTTCCACCTATGTACAATTCATAATGTAAGTGTGGTCCTGTAGATACACCTGTGTTTCCTGATACTGCTATTTGCTGACCAGTTGAAACTACTGTACCAACAGATACTTTAAATTGTGATAAATGTCCAAAAGCTGTGTAGTATCCACTACCATGATCTATCATTATGTAATTTCCATAACCAGAAACCCATTGAGCAAGTATTACTTTGCCAGCTGCTGGAGCATAAACTGGTACATAGCTTACACCAATATCTATTGCTCCATGGTTTGTTGAAGCTCCTGCTGTTGGTGCTGTTCTATTTCCAAATATTGAAGTTATTCTATTGTAGCTATATGAAATTGGCCATTCAAAACGTCCACCTGTAAAGCTACCTTCATATTTGCTTGCATTATTTGTAGCACTAGCAATTTCTGCTTGAGCTTTTTCTATTGCCGCGTCAAATTCTTCTATTTTCTTTTGCAATTCTTGTTCTTCTGCTGAAAGATTGCTTATTGTACTTTGTTTTGCTACTTTTGCAGCCTTAAGCTCAGCATTTTTTGCATCTGTTTCACTTTTTATGCTTTCTACTTGAGATTTATTATTTTCTAGTTCTTGCTTTTCAGCTTCTATGCTCTTTTTTTGCTCAGATACTTCATTTATAAGTTCTGTATCTTTTTCTGCAATTGTTTGAATTGCATTATATTTTGTGTACATTTCTATGTAACTGCTTGAACCTAAAAGAACATCTAAATATGTTGTTCCGCCACCTTTATACATGGCAACCATTCTTGTTTTAAGTAAATCTTCTTTGTGGTCAAGTTCTGCTTGCTTATCTTCTATTTCTTGTTCTTTTTGTGCTATTGAAGAGTTAAGCTCGTCTAATTGTTTTTGAAGACTAAATATTTCCGACTCAATGCTTGATATTTGAGCATTTATATCATCTAGTTCATCTTCTGCTGACTCTTTTCTAGCTGTGACTTGATCTTTTTCATTTTGTGCTTGCTCTTTTTGTTCATTTAGCTCACTAATTGATGCCGCTATACAATTATTAGTATATGCTAAAAGTAGTGTTATTATAGCAATAAATGTTATAATTTTTTTGTTCATAATTTCCTCCAAAATTTAATTTAAAATACTTTTTCTTATAATGTTGTATTTTTAATTGTGTAACTTTAATTTGTATTAAAACAATTTATGCAATACTTTTATGCTCTTTATCTTTTGTTTGCTATATTATTAAACTTTTAAGTATTTTCTCATTGAAATTACACTACCTAATACACCAATGCCTACGCCAAGTATTAAGTAAACTGTTAATACTAAGTAGAACATATCTGAGAAACTTAATAATCCAAAGCCCATTTCTTGAATTAGTACTGATCCTCCTATTTTTGACATAACTGCATTATATGCTAGTCCCAAAATTACTAGTGTAATTATTGCTGATATAACGCCTATGATTATACCTTCAACTATAAATGGTCCTCTAATGAACCCATTAGTTGCACCAACATATTTCATAATAGATATTTCTCTTCTTCTTGCATGTACTGTTAATTTAATTGTATATGCAATAATGAATATTGAAATTATTATTAATAATGCAAGAATAACTACCGTTGTTATTTGTATACCATTTGCCAAGCTACGCAATCTATTAATTGTAGTGTTTTGGCTTTCTATTTCATCCACATTGTCTAATTTATTTATTTCAGTTTGAACTTGCTCATTAAGTGAAAGATCTGTTAATGTCACAAAATAAGATGCAGGAAATGGGTTTTCTTCATCCCATCCTTCAAATAGACTTTCATCTCCAAGTGTCGTTTTCATCGAGTTTAGAGCATCTTCTTTGCTTACAAAAGTTACCCTATTAACTCCGTTTATTGCTCTAATTTGGTTGCCTAAAGTTTGTATTTCTTCATCTGTGGCATCTTCATCTATGAATATTTGTATACCTTGTTCATTTTCTAATTGTGTTATTATGCTATTTACATTTTCACCTATTACAAAGAAAAGTCCAAATATAAACATTGTTGCACACATTATAATTATTGATGCACTTGTCATCTTTTTTTGTTTGAAGGTGCTTTTAAATCCTTCTTTTATTAAATAACTAAATACATTAAACCTCATCATATCCACCTTTTTCGTCTC
>CALXZV010000010.1 GCA_944393335.1 uncultured Clostridia bacterium
GATTTAATTATACCATATTTTTTGGTAAAACTAAATTCCAGTTATTCCTCCTATGGAATTTAATTTTAAAATGAAGGTTTTGCCAACTTGTCAAAAAAACTACTTGCAATTTCACACAATATATGTTATTATAATAAAGGACTTTAACTTAGCTTAAGGAAAACACACCACTTTAGCTCAGTTTAAGCATAAAAATTCAGGAGGTGTAATTATGACAAAGGAAAGAAAAGAAGAAATCATTAAAACTTATAGAAGAGATGAAAAAGACACTGGTTCTCCAGAAGTTCAAATAGCTCTTTTAACAGAAAGAATTAATGATTTAACAGAACATTTAAAAGTTCATCAAAAAGATAACCATTCAAGAAGAGGACTTTTAAAAATGGTAGGAAGTAGAAGAAATTTACTTAACTACTTAGCAAAAAAAGATGTTCAAAGATATAGAGATATCGTATCAAAACTTGGACTAAGAAAATAATATTTAAGAGCAGGCGTTTTGCTACTTATTGTGCTACGCCTGCTTATTAACGCTTAGGAGGTTTTATGTTTAAAGTATATGAAACAGAGTTAGCAGGAAGAAAGCTAACAATTGAAACAGGAAAATTTGCTAATCAAGCAAATGGAAGTGTCACAGTTAGATATGGTGACACAGTTGTAATGACAAATGTTACAGCATCAAAAGAACCAAGAGATGGGGTAGACTTTTTCCCATTATCAGTAGATTATGAAGAAAAGCTTTATGCAGTAGGAAGAATTCCAGGAAGCTTCAATAGAAGAGAAGGAAAACCAGCAGATAAGGCAATTTTAATTTCAAGAGCAATTGATAGACCAATAAGACCATTATTCCCACATGATTTTAGAAATGATGTATGCGTAGTTAACACAGTACTTTCAATGGACCAAGATTGTAGCCCAGAAGTATGTGCAAATATTGGTACATCTGCAGCTCTTTCAATATCGGATATTCCATGGGGTGGACCTACAGCAGCAGTTCAAGTTGGATATGTAAATGATGAAATAATTATAAATCCAACAGAAGCTCAAAGAAAAAATAACAGATTAAGATTAACAGTTGCTGGAACTGAAGAAAAAATTACAATGATTGAAGCTGGAGCTGATGAAATACCAAATGATATTATGCTAGAAGCAATTAAAAAAGCTCATGTAGAAATCAAAAAACTTTGCCATTTTATTAAAAACATAAAAGATGAGATCGGCAAGCCAAAATTCGAATATCAATCATTTTCTATTACACCTGAATTCTACAAAGCTGTTTGCGATAAATTTGAACAAGCTATGTATGAAGGCGTACAAGAGCAAAACAAAGAAATAAGAAATGACAATGTTGATAAAATCGCTGAACAAATTAAAGATTTAGCAATAGAAATGTATGGAGAAAATGCAGAAGAAGAACATGCATTTGACATAGCAACATCAGTTCACGACTTAGAAAAAGCTTGTGTTAGAAAAATGATATTAAAAGAAAATAAAAGACCTGACGGAAGAAAAATTGATGAAATAAGACCACTTCATGCAGAAGTAGGACTTCTTCCAAGAACACATGGTAGTGCACTTTTCTCAAGAGGACAAACCCAAGTATTATCAGTAGTTACACTTGGAACAAAAGAAGATGAACAAATACTAGACGGACTTGACACTGAGACAAGCAAAAGATATATGCACCAATACAATTTCCCAGGCTATAGTGTTGGTGAAGCAAAACCATCAAAAGGACCTGGTAGAAGAGAAATTGGCCATGGAGCTTTAGCAGAAAAAGCATTAGTTCCAGTAATTCCAAGTGCAGATGAATTCCCATATACAATAAGAGTTGTATCAGAAGTCCTTGAGTCAAATGGTTCAACATCTCAAGCAAGTATTTGCGGAAGCACTTTAGCACTTATGGACGCAGGTGTTCCAATTAAAAAGCCAGTAGCTGGAATTTCTTCAGGATTAATAACAGACCCAGAAAATCCAGATAATTATATTGTACTTACAGATATTCAAGACATTGAAGACTTCTTTGGAGATATGGACTTCAAAGTTGGCGGTACAAAAGATGGAATTACCGCTATTCAAGTTGATATAAAAATAGATGGTCTAACATATGATATAATTGAAAAAGCATTTGAAAGAACAAAAATAGCTAGAGATTATATTATAGACGAAGTTATATTAAAAGCAATTCCAGAACCTAGAAAAGAACTTTCAAAATACGCACCAAAAATTGTTGCAACAGTTATTCCAGTCGACAAAATAAAAGATGTAATTGGAGCTGGTGGAAAGACAATTAATAAAATAATTGATGCAACAGGTGTAAAAATAGACATTGAAGAAGATGGACATGTTTGCATTTATTCAAATGATACAGAAAATGCAAATAAAGCATTAAAGATGATAGAAGACATCACAAGAGAACTAGAAGTTGGAAAAGTTTATGATGGTGTAGTAACAAGAATAGCACCATTTGGAGCTTTTGTAGACCTAGGCGGAGGAAAAGAAGGATTACTTCACATATCTAAAATTTCTAGTAAACACATAAACAAAGTAGAAGATGTTCTTAGCGTAGGAGATGAAATAAAAGCTAAAATTACAGAAATAGATCATCAAGGTAAAATTTCTTTAAATATGCGTGATTTAGAACAGCACGAAGAATAAAAAACTTTAGGAAAAAACCTAAAGTTTTTTCAGTTGGGGACGGTCCTTTTTCGAAAATTTTCGTTTTAGGACCGTCCCCAACTGAAAAATTTCTTCACTTTTTATTGTAAAACAAAACTTTATGTAGTATAATATAAATGGAGAAATTTTGAGAAAAGAGGAAATATTAAATGCAGTTTTTATACTTTATACAACAAGCATTAATATGGATAATTACAATATATTGGATATATCAACTAATAATAAGTGTTTGTTCACTTATTACTTTAAAAGAAAAGCCTTTATTAGTAAATAAAAACCATAAATTTTTAGCCATTATTCCTGCCCATAATGAAGAGGCAGTTGTTGGCAATTTAATTGAAAGTTTGCAAAAACAAAATTATCCTAAAGATAAATTAGATATAGTTGTTATTGCAGATAACTGCACAGATAAAACCAAAGATGTTGCTGAAAGTTATGGTGTAAAAATTTTTGAAAGGCATGAAGAAGATCCAGCAAAAAGAACCAAAGGAGATGCCCTTAGTCTTTTTTTAAATACACTTTTAGCAGATCCTAAAATGGATTATGACGCATTTTGCGTTTTTGATGCAGATAATATTGTAGATTCAAATTTTATATCTGCAATGAATAAACATTTATGCCAAGGCGAAGAGGTTGTTCAAGGCTACAGAGATATCAAAAATCCTACAGATAGCTGGATTGCATCAGGCTATGCAATATTTTACTGGACAATGAATAGATTTTATCATTTAGCTAGATATAACGCAGGCTTATCGCCACTAATTAATGGTACTGGATTTATGGTTAAGTTTGATGCCATAAGACCAACTGGATGGAATACCAATACTCTTACAGAGGATATCGAGTTTTCATTAAAAAGAATTATTCAAGGTAAAAAATTAGGTTGGGCAACTGATGCTATTGTATATGATGAGCAACCAGTTAAATTTAAACCATCTTGGTCACAAAGGTCTAGATGGACGATTGGACATATTCAATGTTTACAAGAATATACAAAGCCACTTGCCAAAGCAGCATCAACAAATAAAACACTTATGAATTTTGATGGACTTTTATATATGCTTGGAAGTATACCAATGTTTGTTATAACAATTTTACTTTTAGTTTTAAATGCCATAAGCTATTTATTTAATGGTATGACAACTCCAGACTTTATAATGAACATTATTAGATATATTGTGCCAACATTTTTCTTACCAATTCTTACTGCTTTAATTATTATGGTTATTGACAAAAAGCCAATAAAAAAGATGTGGAAGGGACTTCTAATGTATCCAATTTTCTTAGGCTCATGGCTACTTATAAACTTTAAATGCCTATTTAAAAGAGACACCACATGGGAGAAAATTGACCACGTTAGAAACGTTAAAATTGAAGATAAAAAGATTAGTCAAAATTAATTTGACAAAATCGCATTGGCAGTTAGTTTTGCAAGCTATGATTTAAATTTTGCTTGGAAAGAATTTATATTAAAAAAATTCTAAATTGCGAGGATGTTTAAAATGAAAAAAGTTAAAAGTGAGAACACAAAATCTATGGTAGTTGTGAATAAAAAAAATGTTTTTAAATATGCACATATAGCACTTATTGTGCTTGGCTCAATATTTGTCTTACTTTCGAATTTCCATACATCAATATGGTTTGATGAAAGTTATTCAGTAGGAATTTCAAACCATTCAATATCAGAAATATGGTCAATAGGAAGTAATGATGTACATCCAGTTTTGTACTATATAATTCTACATATTATTGGGTTATTTACTGGAAATAGTATATTAAGCTTTAGACTTGTCTCTACAGCATGTGTAATAATTGTAGCAATATTGGGCTATACACATATAAGAAAAGATTTTGGAGAAAAAGTTGGAATAATTTTTTCTTTCTTAGTTCTGTTTATGCCAGTTGTTTTAGCATATAGTGGTGAAATAAGAATGTACACAATGGCAATGCTTTTTGTAACAATTATGGCTATTTATGCTTATAGAATTTACAAAAGTGGTGTTAGCAACAAAAACTGGATAATATTTACTATATTTAGCTTAGCCTCTTGCTATACTCACTACTATGCTTTAGCTGCTGCTTTTGTGATAAATATTGCATTATTTTTATACTTTTTAATAAATAATATTAAGCAAAAAAATTATGAAGTTAAATACAAAAAATATAGTGGTAATTTAAAAAGAAGCATAATTTCAGCCATTGTACAAATTATTTTGTATCTTCCTTGGCTAGGGACACTAATTTCTCTTACAGTTGGAAGTAGCAAAACTGGTTTTTGGATAGGCAAGCCAGATTTTATGCAAATTTTTGAATTCCAGTTTACAGGTAATTTAGACAGTGTATATTTAGTCAGAAATTTTTCTTACGTATTTTCTGCAATAATTTTACTATACATAATATTTTTGCTTATTAAATATTGGAAAAATGCTAAACCTGCAAAGATTGCTTTAGTTTTATATGCTGCTATTATTTTATTAGTTGGAATTTTGTCAATAATTGTAACGCCAATTTTATACGCAAGATATTTTTTAGTTATAACTGACATTTTACTATTAGCATTTGCTTATTTAATGGCATTAGATGAAAGCAAAATTAGAGTATTTATTATTTGTACACTAATTGTTATAGCATCTTGTATGACAAATATAAAATTAATTCAAATTAATTATGATAAAAGCAATAATGAACCATTAGAATTTGTACAAAATAATATACAAAATGAAGATATTTTCTTAATAGATAATAGAGGTAGTGGATTTGTAGTATCTCAACATTTTAAAAATAATGAATTATACTTTTGGGATGTAGAAAATTGGAATGTTGATGAGGCTTACAAAGCATTTGGTAATACAATTCATAATTTAGATTCTTTACAAGATTATACGGGAAGAATTTGGGTTATTTCAGACAACCCAGAGTTTTTGAAAAAAGTTGTTGAAACTTTTGGAGAAGATAAAGTAGAAGTAAAAGATGAAGAGTATTTTGACACACAATACAAAACATATAAGTATGATATAAGTCTAATAATAAAGAAAGGAATCCTATGAAAAAAGACATAAAAGTTTATGCTTTTGTTGGACCATCTGGTACTGGCAAAAGTTATAGAGCTCAAATGGTAGCTGGTGAATATGATATTAAATATATTATTGATGATGGAATTTTAGTTAAAAATAATGATATAGTAGCAGGTACATCAGCTAAAAAAGCACCTACAAAAATTGAAACAATTAAGAGAGCTTTGTTTCAAAATGAGGAGCAAAGAAAAGAAATGGTCAAGGCTTTCAATAAGTTAAAGCCTAAATCAGTTTTAATACTTGGTACATCAGATAAAATGGTAAAAGAAATAGCAAAAAATCTTGAATTGCCTCAAATAGAAAAAACCATTTATATAACAGATGTAGCAACAGAAGAAGAAATTAATAATGCAAGAAGAGTAAGAACCACCGAAGGCAAACATGTTATACCTGTTCCAACATTTGAAATAAAAAAAGACTTTTCGGGATTTTTGCTAGATCCTCTTCAAATTTTTAAATCAAAGGGAAGTGGAGAAAAGCCATATATATCTGAAAAATCTATTATAAGGCCTACTTTTAGTTATATGGGAAATTATACAATATCAGATACTGTATTTAGACAAATTATTGAATACATTGCATCAAAAACAGATTCCATAACTAGCATAATTAGAGTAAGAGTTAATAAAACTGAAAACGGACCTTCTATTTATGTGGAAGCAGAAGTTAAATATGGATTTAATTTGATGACTGAGCTAAAAAAGTTCAAAGAAAAATGTATTAGAGAAATTGAAAGACAAACAACTATGAATGTGGTGGAGATGAAAGTTATTGCTAAAAAGCTTACTTTGCCAGATTTGTTTGAAAAGTAATGTTAAAATTCACAGATTAAGTTTATTTGCTAAATGCTCGAGCAAATCTCGAGGAACGCAAGGCTTTGTTCACTAAAAGCTCCAGAACGTATATTGAAGTTTTAAATATATTAGCTTAAGCTGGGGTTATAACATATAAAAAAATCAAAAGAAAGGAAAAATTAAAATGTCATTTATTGTAGCAGTTGATGGACCTTCTGGAACAGGAAAGGGTACAATTACAAAATTAGTTGCAGAAAAATTCGGTTTTCAATATTTAGATACAGGAGCAATGTATAGATGTGTAACTCTAAAACTTCTTAATGAAAAAATAAGTATTGAAGATACAGAAAAAATAGAGAAAATTTTAAAAGACATAAAAATAGAACTTGATGGAGATAAAATTTATTTAGACGGGGAAGATGTTTCTAAGAGAATAAGGGAAGAAGATGTTACAAATAATGTATCTCAGGTATCACATATTCCAATTGTAAGAACTAGTATGGTTGAGCTTCAAAGAAGAATATCAGAAGGAAAAGATGTTATTCTAGATGGTAGAGATATTGGAACAAATGTATTCCCAAATGCAGAGGTCAAAATTTATCTTGACGCATCAACTGAAGAAAGAGCCAAAAGAAGATTTAAACAAAATCAAGAAAAAGGCATAGATATTCCATTTGAAGAAGTAAAGAAAAATATTGAATTTAGAGATAATAATGATAAAAACAGTACTGTTGGAGCACTTAAAAAAGCTGATGATGCTGTTTACATAGATACAACAAAACTTAGCATAAAACAAGTAGAAAGAAAAGTTGTTAAGGTTATAAAAAAGAAACAAAAATTAGTTAAAAAAATAGAAAACGCATATGTTATGACAAAAGAAACAGGTTTAAAAAGTTTTACTAGAGGATTTGTTAAAGGCTTTTTAGGATTATTATACAGAATAGTATACAGACCAAAAGTTGTTGGGTTAGAGAACTTTCCTAAAGATGAAGGATTTATTATATGTTCTAAACACATAAATTATTTAGATGCGGCAGGGATAATTTTACTTAATAAAAAGCCTATAAGATTTATAGCAAAAGCAGATTTATACAGATTTGGAATTCTATCATGGTTAGGACATTTATTTAATATTATACCTGTAAAGAGAGATAGTGGAGATATTAATTCAGTAAAATTATGCTTAAAAGCACTAAAAAATAAAGAGGTGCTAGGTATATTTCCAGAAGGAACAAGAAAAGGTTTAGAAAAACATATGAAGGTTAAAAACGGAGCAGTTTTCTTAGCAGAAAAGGCAAAAGTAAAAATTGTTCCTGTTGGAATACAAGGTTCATTTAAACCTTTTACGAAAATAACATTTAATTATGGCAAGCCAATTGATATACATAGTTTCAAAAGTGATGATCCAGATTGGTTAGATAAAGCAAGTGAAAAGGTAATGGATGATATCATTATGTTGACAAAGGAAAAAGTTTAATATATAATATAATAGTTATAAATTATAATTGTTTAGTATAAAAATATAGTTATTTCAATTTTATGATATATTAAATAATTAATAAAAGCAATTTTTAAAAGGAATGGTAAAATTAATGAATGAAGAAAATATTTCTTTTGAAGAATTATTAAATAATTCAATGAAGAACGAAAAACTTGGAAAAGTAGTTGAAGGAACTGTTATTAGCATTACAAAAAATGGTGAAGTAATAGTTGACTTAAATTATAAAGCTGATGGCATAATTCCTAGAGGTGAGTATTCATATAATCTTGAAGAAAATCCTTTAAATGAATTAAAGCCAGGAGATAAAATTACAGCAGATGTCATTAAACTTAATGATGGACAAGGAAATGTACTTTTATCTTGTAAAAAGCGTAAAAGAATTGAAGCCAGAAAAGAATTTGAAGAAAAAGTTAAAAATAGTGAAACCTTTGATGAGCCTGTTTTAGAAAAAAATGATAAAGGATTAGTTGTAGATTATAAAGGAATAAGAATATTTATTCCTCATTCGCTATCTAACAATCAAACAGAAAGAGTCAAATTTAGAGTAATTGAATATAATCCAAAAGAACATAGAATAATTGGTTCAGCAAAAGTTTTACTTGATGAAGAAAAGAAGAAAAAAGAAGATGAATTCTGGTCTACAGCAGAAGTTGGCAAAACTTACAAAGGTGTTGTTAATAGCATTTGCTCATATGGAGCTTTTATAGATATTGATGGAGTTCAAGGATTACTTCATGTGTCTGAAATGTCTTGGGAAAGAGATGCTAACCCAAATGATATTTTAAAACAAGGGCAAGAAATTAATGTTAAAATAAAGGCATTGGATAAAGAAAATAAAAGAATGCAACTTATTTATGAAGGAAAAGGCGAAGATCCTTGGAAAAAGGCAAACTACAAAGTTGGCGACATAGTAAAAGTTAAAATTAAAAAATTAATGCCTTTTGGTGCATTTGCAGAACTTGAAAAAGGAATTGAAGGCTTAATACATATTTCACAAATTTGTGAAGAAAGAATCACTAAACCAGAAGAAAAACTAAA
This sequence comes from uncultured Clostridia bacterium, assembly GCA_944393335.1. GTDB lineage: Bacteria > Bacillota > Clostridia > TANB77 > CAG-508 > CAG-793. Next base: position 9,081 of record CALXZV010000010.1, read on the forward strand.
AGTTGGACAAAAAGTAAATGCAAAAATAATAGATGTAGATTTAGAAAATAAAAAAATTGAACTTTCAGTAAAAGAACTTGAAGGTACAAGTAATGAATATAATAGCGAAGAAGATAATAACAAATAAATTTAATTACGCACAAAGCAATGTCAAATATAAATTAGAGAATTGAAAGAAAACTTTCAATTCTCTATCATACTGTAAATCTAATTAGGGGGAAAATAAAATGATAAACGAAAAAATAAGAAATATAGCAATAATTGCACACGTTGACCATGGTAAAACAACATTAGTTGACGCATTATTAAAGCAAAGCCATGTATTTAGAGAAAATGAACAAGTTGGAGAAAGAATAATGGACTCTAATGATTTGGAAAAAGAGAGAGGAATCACTATTCTTTCAAAAAACACATCAGTAATGTATAATGGAGTAAAAATAAACATTGTAGATACTCCAGGACATGCTGACTTTGAAGGTGAAGTTGAAAGAGTTTTAAAAACAGTTGATGGTGTTTTACTTGTAGTTGATGCATTTGATGGACCAATGCCTCAAACAAGAGAAGTTTTAAAGAAATCTTTAGCACTAAATTTACAACCAATAGTTGTAATAAATAAAATAGATAGACCAGGAGCAAATCCTTTGAAAGCAGTGGATAAAGTGCTAGAATTATTCATGGACTTAAATGCAACTGATGAACAATTAGACTTTCCAGTTATATACGCATCAGCAAAAAATGGAATTGCAAAAATGAACTTAAATGATGAAAGCGACAACATCACATGTATATTTGATACTATTATAAATTACATAAAACCACCAAAATGTGAAATAGATGGACCAATGCAAATGTTAGTATCTAACATAGACTATGATGATTATTTAGGAAGAATAGCTATAGGTAGAGTTGAAAGGGGAACAATAAAAGCTGGTCAAGCAGTTAGTATTTGCAAAGAAGACAAGACAACTCAAGGAAAACTTGCAAAACTATTTACATATGAAGGACTAAAAAGAGTTGAAGCAGAAGAAATTAAAGCTGGAGATATAGTTGCAGTTTCTGGTATTCCTGATATAAATATAGGTGATACTATTTGTGATTTAGATCATCCAGAAAAAATCCCATTTGTAAATATAGACGAACCAACAGTTTCAATGACATTTAGTGTTAATGATGGACCACTAGCTGGTAAAGAAGGAAAATTCGTTACATCAAGACATATTAGAGATAGACTATTTAAAGAACTTGAAAGAAATGTATCATTAAGAGTAAAAGAAACAGATAAAGCAGAAAGTTTTGAAGTATGTGGTAGAGGAGAATTACACTTATCTATATTAATTGAAAATATGAGAAGAGAAGGTTTTGAACTTTTAGTATCTCGTCCAAAAGTTATATTCAAAGATATAGATGGAGTAAAATGTGAACCAATTGAAACACTTAGCGTAAATGTACCAGATGACAGTGTTGGAAATGTTATAGAAAAATTAGGTAGAAGAAAAGCTGAAATGATTAATATGGAACCTGCAGAACCTGGACATACAAAAATAGAATTTGACATTCCAGCAAGAGGACTTATAGGATACAGAACAGATTTCTTAACAGACACAAAAGGTGAAGGTACAATGTCAAGCGTATTCAAAGATTACGAACCATATAAAGGAGAAATTCAATCAAGAACAAGAGGTGTGCTAGTAGCATTTGAAGCAGGAACATCAATCACTTATGGTCTATACAATGCACAATTAAGAGGAGAACTTTTAATTGGACCAGGTGTAGAAGTTTATGAAGGAATGATAGTAGGTATAAACTCAAGAAATGAAGATATATCTATAAACGTATGTAAAGAAAAACACTTAACTAATACAAGAGCATCAGGATCAGACGATGCACTTCGTCTAGTTCCACCACTAAAAATGTCACTAGAACAATCAATAGAATTTATAGCGGATGACGAGCTAGTTGAAGTAACTCCAAAAAATATTAGATTAAGAAAGAAAATATTAGACACAAAGACTAGAGAAAGACAGGCTAAGAGAGCTCAAAACGACTAGGCAGGTTGAAAAATAATTGCGTTTTGGCGTCGTTTAACTGCACTGCGAAAATCCTCGATGTGCACCAAAGCACACCTACGGTTTTCTTGCTTGTTAGCCTAGCCAAAAGCACAATTCTTTTCCAACTATGTAATGCGTCTTTAGAAAGAAATGAGAATAAAAATGAACTTAGAAAAAATAAAAGAAAAAGCATTAAATGAGCATATTCCAATAATAATGGATGACACTTTAGAAGTAATTGAAAATATTATGAAAGAAATAAGACCAACAGCAATTCTAGAAATAGGAACAGCTGTTGGCTATTCTGCTATATGTTTTTCAAAGTTTCTTGAAAAAGGTGGATTTATTGATACAATAGAAAGAGACGAAGAAAGAATAAAAGAAGCCAAAGAAAACATAAAAATTGTAGAAGAAGATAAAACAATTAATATACTTGAGGGAGATGCAGTAGAAATACTTCCTACAATCAATAAAAAATATGATATGGTATTTATAGATGCTGCAAAAGGTAAATATCCATTCTTTTTAGAGCAAGCTCTAAGACTTATAAAAGATGATGGAATAATATTTGCAGATAATATTTTATACAAAGGTTATGTTATGAGTGATTATAATAAGCATAAACAACGTACTGCTGTAACTCATTTACGTGAATATATAAAGCTTACAACAGAAGACCCAAGACTTGATACTAAAATACTAGAAGTTGGAGATGGATTGGCTATAACTAGAATAAAAAAATAAAATAATGATATTATTATAAAAAATAGTTTAAAGTTATGGAGCTAACAATGAACGATAATATTTTAAAAGAGATTCTTAAAGAAAGTTATAAAATTCAATTAAATAAAATAACAAAAAATTCTGACTCTACTGATGGAAATGTTTATTTAATTGAAAGTGAAAATAGCAAATACATTTTTAAAATCTATGATAATTTTGAACATACACAATCAATGATAAACTTACATAATTTCTTAAATGAAAACAATTTCTATGTACCTAAAATTATACCAACAAAAAATAAAGAATATTATAAAAAATATGATGATAATTATATTGTAATGTATTCTTTTTTAGAAGGTAGTCAATTAAAAGATATTATACAAACAGTTGATAATAAAACCATTTCAAAACTTGCTAAAGAAATACGTAGAATGCATGATTTGACGGATGATTTAAGTTTAAATTTAAATACTATTAACTTCAATATTGTTAAAGAATTTGAAAGAAAATCAATTTTGCATTTTGATTTAACAAAGGATAATATCTTTATAAATAAAGATAAAATTGGGTTTATAGATTTTGATGATGCAAAATTCGGTCCATCAATATATGATGTGGCAATAACAATATCATTATTATTCTTATCCAAAAACAGAGGAGCCGAATTGGATAAAGTAAAAATATTTATTGAGTCTTATTATGAAAATGACATCCAAAATAAAGAAATTGATCTACCATATATAAAAAATATTGCATTAAAGTGGATTGACTATATACTTACCCAAAATAGTTTTGATACTTCTACAAATGAAAGTTTTGAAGTAAAGAAAAAACTGATAGAAGAATATTTATAGTCAAAACCATTAATCATATATTATTAATGTAGTAGAAACAAATGGAAACAGAGATAAGATATTGATAAGGAGGCTTAATAAATGTATTTAGATGTTAAAAATAAGGAAATTAATGATTATTTACGTATTTTATGTAAGGATATTCCAGACTTTTTATTCGATTATGCTAATGTTAAAGAAATGCAAAGGCTAAAAGGAATAAGCATGGTGTCTGCATGCGAACATACGAAACTAATTCCATTTAAGTTCTTTCATACAAGATATGAGCATAGCCTTGGAGTTGCGCTTATCGTTTGGAATTTTACTAAAAGTAAAAAACAAACTATAGCCGGTCTTTATCATGATATTGCCACGCCAGCCTTTAGCCACGTTGTAGATTATTTACATGGTGATTATGAGAAACAAGAAACTACAGAAGATTTAACAGAAAAGATTATTAAAAATTCTAAAGAGATAACAGCGTTACTAAAAAGAGATAATATTTTGATTAATGAAATAGAAAATTATCATATATATCCAATTGCAGATAATGATAGTCCAAAATTATCAGCAGATAGACTTGAATATACTTTAAGTAATGGCTTAGTAACTCAAGACGCTTTCTCTTTGAACTCAATTGAGAGAATATATAAAGACTTAACAATCCTAAAAAATGAAGATAATGAGGATGAACTAGGATTTAAAACTTTAGAAATAGCTGAAGAATACATTGAAAGAGCAAGTAAAATGTGGCATTTATTTTCAGGTAATAATGAAAATAATATTATAATGCAATTTTGGACAGATATATTAAAGAAAATGAATGAACTTAATTATATTACAGAAAAGGATTTGTATAAATATTCGGAAAAAGAAATAGTTGACAAAATAAAAAATTGTCCTGATGACAATATAAGAAATGCATTTAGCACATTTGAAAATGCTACTGAGATTGGAAGAAGTGAATCAATAGTTAAAGATAAATATTGCATTTCAATAAAGTCCAAAAAAAGATACACAAACCCATTAGTTTTAATTAATAATAAACCGATAAGAGTAGAAAATGCTTCCGAAAAAGGGAAAAATATTATAGAAGATATAAAGAATTTTAAAGATAGTACATATGCATTTTTGAATCTTACTTTATAGTCCTACTTTTTACAAAATAATTTTCAGTTGGGGACGGTCCTAAATCGAAAATTTTCATTTAAGGACCGTCCCCAACTGAAAAAATATGTTAAAGTAATTTCAATTTTTGCATTGACTAAGAAAATTCATAATGGTATACTATCAAAGTAGAAATATAAAAAAATTTTAAGAGGAAAATTATTTATGAGAAAACTAAACGTATCAATTATTATTATTATTTCAATTATTTTAATATTAGGATTAAATACAGTTTATGCTGCAAATACTGCTTCTACAAGAAGTTCAAGTAGTTTAACAAATGAATCTGCGGAAACAAATGAATTAAGTGAAGAACAAATTAAAGAAGAAAGAGCAAATAAAAATTTAAGCTCTTTGGAAGTAGAGGGCTATGAATTAAGTCCTTATTTCAATAAAAACAACCTTACATATACAGTTATTATTCCAAATGATGTTACATCTATCGAAATAAATGCTGAACCTGAAGCAGAAGGAGCTATCGTTAGAATATCTGGAAACACAAGACTTACTAAACAAGAAAATACAGTTACTGTAAGAGTTACAGCAGCAGATGGTACATCAAAAGCATATTCAATAACAGTACTAAAAGTTCCAGAAGTAAACCTTAAATTAGATAGTTTGCAAATTGAAGGATTGGATTTAAATCCAGTATTTGATGAAGACACATTTTATTACACTTCATCCTTAATTGATACTGAGCTTACAAGCCTTAATGTTAATGCAGTTCCAAATGATGATACTGCAAATGTTGAGATAATTGGTGCTGACAAACTAGAAGATGGAGAAAATTTAATCAATATAATTGTATCTAATGATGATGAAACAACAATTTACCAAGTAAATATTGATGTAGATAAGTTGGGCGAAAAAGAAAAAGAAGTAGATAATGTAATAACAAGGGTTAGAAAGATAATCAATTATGCATTATGGGGATTTGCAGGATTTTTATTATTTATTGTCTTTATACTAATAATTGTGCTTATTGTTAAAATCGTTAAAAGAAAATAATATGGAAAAGATGAAGAATAACATACTAAAGTTTAGGCAATATTGTCAATTCGTGAATTGAAAAACTGAAATTTTAATTCAAGGGAGGAACTTTAAGAAAATTTAAAAGAAACTAAGGAGGAAAACAAAATGATAAAAAAAGTTGCTATTTTAGCAAATGGTGGAGATGTTGCAGGGCTTAACCCTGTTATAAGAGCCATTAAAAAGACAGCAGAACAAAATGGCATTGAATGCTACGGATATATTGATGGATTTAGAGGCCTAGTTGAAAACAAATATATTAGGTTAGACGGAAATCCTATAGCCTCAGGTATTTTGCCTAAAGGTGGCTCAATAATCGGTTCATCAACTAACACAATAGTTTTTAATTATAAAGTAGAAAATCTTGATGGAACAATTGAGTACAAAGATTTATCGGATTTATGTATTGAAAACTTTAAAAATGCAGGATTTGATTGCTTATTTACATTAGGTGGAGATAGTACACAAAAATCAGGAAGAGATTTATTTGTAAAAGGAATGAATGTAATAGGGGTACCTAAAACAATAGATAATGATGTTGCATGTACTGAAATTACATTTGGATATAATACAGCAGTTTCAGTTGCAACAGAAGCATTAGACAGACTTCATACAACAGCAGAAACGCATCATAGAATAATGTGTTTAGAGGTTATGGGAAGATTTGCAGGATGGATTGCCTTAGAATCTGCAATAGCTGGTGGTGCAGACGTTGTTCTTATTCCTGAAATTCCTTATGATATTAATAAAGCAGCAGATGCCATAAAGAAGAGAATATCAGTTGGAAAACAATTTAGCGTAGTTGTTGTATCAGAAGGTGCAAAACCAAAAGATGGAGAAGCTTCAACTTACAAAGCAAATATAGATAATGGCACTGGAATAAGTGTTAAATTTTCAGGAGCTGGTGAAAGAGTTGCAAAGGAATTAGAAGAACTTACTGGACTAGAGGCAAGATGCACAACACTTGGCTATATGCAAAGAGGTGGTACGCCATCAGCTTATGATAGAGTTCTTTCAACAAAATATGGTGCCAAAGCCATGGAACTTGCTATGCAAGGTATTTTTGGAGTTTTAACAGTTATAAAAAATGGTCGATTAGACTATGTGCCACTTGAAGAAGTTGTAGGTGAAAATAAAAAGCTTGGCGCAGTTGAAGGTGGCACAAAAGAAAGCAACGTTAGATTAGTAACGAAAGATTGTGAACTTGTAAAAACAGCAAGAGATATTGGAATTAGTTTGGGAGACTAAATATAATTGCTATTGACGATTTAAAATTATTATGCTATAATCTAAACATATTTAAGAGTTTACCTAGAGTGAAGCTCAAGCGGTAAAGGGTAGCAAAAGCTACTTACACTGTAAGATGAGAATAAAAGTCTTACTAAGGAGTCTTAAAGATTTCTTAGCAAGACTTTTTCTTTATAATTGGAGGTGCAATCTATGAAGTTAGTTTATATATTTGGACCACAAGCAGTTGGAAAAATGACTGTTGGTCAAGAATTAGCAAAAATAACAGGGCTAAACCTATTTCATAATCATATGACAATAGATTTAGTTTCAAACTTTTTTCCATATAATTCGCCAGAAGGCAGATATTTAGTTAATACATATAGAATGGAAATGTTTGAAACTGTTGCTAGAAGCAATTTAGAAGGATTGATTTTTACATTTCAATGGTGCTTTGAAGATTATTTTGATTGGGAACAAACAGAATTAGTAGCAGACCTTTTCAAAGAGCAAGGCGGAGAGGTGTACTATGTAGAATTAGAGGCTGATTTGGAAGAAAGACTAAGAAGAAACAAAACTAGCAATAGACTTGAAAATAAACCGTCAAAAAGAAACGTTGAACAAAGCAAAGAATTTTTACTTAGTGCTGAGAAAAAGCATAGATGCAATTCATATCCGGGAGAAATTCAAGAAAAGAATTACATAAGAATAAACAATAACAATATACCTGCAAATGAAGTCGCGAAAATGATAAAGGAAAAATTTGACTTATAAAGATTGCATTTGAATTTGAATAAAGTATATTAAAAAGTGATAGTAAACAAAAAGTAAAAAAGAAATTTGAAGGAGGACTAAAAATGGAGTATTTTAAAAAGTTAGTTGGCGATAGAATATATTTATCACCCAAAAATGGATTGGACAATGAAGTGGAAAAATTTACAGAATGGTTAAATGATTTTGAAACAACAGATTACATAGGAAGAAGTGCTCAAATCATGAGCTTAAAAGCTGAAAAAGAATTTTTAGATAGTCATTATAAAGAAGAGGCAAGTTTTGGAATAGTAACACTAAATGAAAATAAATTAATTGGAACAATTTCTTTAGAAAAAATAAATCATATTAATAGAACTGCTATGTTAGGCATATTTATAGGAGATAAAGATTACAGAAGCAAAGGCTATGGAACAGAAGCTATAAGGCTAATACTTGACTATGGCTTTAACTATTTGAATTTAAACAGTGTTGCTTTGCATGTAATGTCATTTAATGAAAGAGCAATGAAATGTTATAAGAAATGTGGCTTTAAAGAATATGGTAGGAGAAGACAATGCGTATTTGTTGACGGAAAATATTATGATAAGGTTGGAATGGATATTTTAGCAAAAGAATTTAGAGAAAGCTACATTAGAAATAAGAATATTTAGGTTAATGAGTGCGTTAATTAAGTTAAAACTATTTTACTAAAACTCTAATAGATAAAACTATTGGAGTTTTTTGTATTTACTATTTAAAAAGGTGTGTTACTTATGATAAAATAAGATAGAGGTAAATTTTACAGGAGTTATAAATAATATGGAAAAATTAATTTATTTAACTACTAACCCTAATAAGGTAAATGAGGCAAATGAATTCTTTGGAAAAAAGTATGGATTTAACATAGAAATAGTGAATCCTGATTTTGAGATAATAGAAATTCAAGCAGAGACTTGCAGCAAAGTAGCAGCTTTTAGTGCCGAATATGCAGCAAACAAATTAAATAAACCTGTTTTAAAATCTGATAGTGGTTTATACATAGATGCATTAGGAGGCTTACCAGGTCCTTACAATCATTATTTTGATAAACAAATTGGAATAGATAAATTTTTAGAGCTTTTTAAAAACAAAAAAAATAGAAAGGCAAGATTAGAACATTGCTTTGCCTTTTGTGAACCTGGCAAAAAAGCTATAGTATTTTCTGGTGGAGGAGAAGACAAAGAGAATATATATGAAACAGCAATAAGAGAATTAAAAGAAGAGACTGGAATACATATCAAAAAGGATGAGTTTATGAAGCTAGATGCTCAAGCAACTATACCAATTGTCAATATAACAGGAGAATTTACTTGGGGAGAAGATGTTTTCGTTGTTCCTGAGTACAGTTTTGCTGTAAATATAGGTAATAGGCAAATAGAACTGTCTAATGAACATGAAACTATGCAGTGGTGTAATTACGAAGAAGCTATGACAAAATTAAAATATGATAGCAATAAAACTGCACTATGGGAATTAAATGAAAGATTAAAAAATTCATTGTAAAAGTACCAATATAATGATAAAATAAAGTATATAGATAAATTCAAAATTGCATAAATATTTACAACTTCTTTAAATTCGTGTATAATATTAAAAGTGATTATTTTAGGAGAAATGATGGAAGAAATAAAAGAAATTTTAAACAAAATGGTAGAATATTTAAAAAATGAAATAAATCCATTTGCGATTATTTTATTTGGTAGTTATTCGAGAAATACACAAAATAAAGAAAGTGATATAGATATTGCCATAAAAGGCAACAAAATTGACTCAAAAAAGATTTATGAGCTAAAGCAAAAATTAGAAGATATATCACAAAAAGATGTGGATTTAGTTAACTTAGATGATATTTCTGATGTATTTAGATATGAGATTTTAATGAATGGAATAAAATTATTTTGCCAAGATGATTATAAGTTTGATTTATATAAATTAGATATGTGTAGGGAATATTTAGAACTTAATGAGAGTAGACAAGATATAATTCAAAGAATAAAGAATGGAGGTAGCATATATGGAAAATGAAGCTGTCATATTGAATAAATATGAAACTATAGAAAGATGTATAAAAAGGATAAACGAAGAGTATCAAGACAATCCTGATAATCTTGAAGATTACAGAAAAGAAGATATGATTGTTTTAAATTTACAAAGAGCATGTGAGGCAACAACTGATTTAGCAATGTATGTTGTTTCAACAAGAAAACTTGGTTTGCCTCAAACAAAAAAAGAAACTTTTCAAATACTAGAGAAAAATAAAATTATTAATAAAAAGATGAGCTTGAATTTACAAAACATGATTGGCTTTAGAAATATTGCAATACATGCATATAAAGAACTTGACCATGACATTTTGATTGATGTTATAGAAAATCATTTATCGGATTTGGTAGAGTTTGCAAGATTAATATTAAATTTAAAGAGAAATGAGGATTAATATGGATTTTAAATCATACATAGCAGAAGCTATTTCAAAAGCAACAAATATTAACAAAGATGAAATTGAATCATATGTGGAAATTCCAAAGGATGAAACAAATGGAGATTTTGCTTTTCCATGTTTTAGACTTGCAAAAGAGTTAAAACAATCGCCAGTAAACATAGCAAACAATATAAAAGATAATATCAAGGTAGATAGTAATATTATTTCTAAAATAGATGTTGTAAATGGCTTTTTAAACTTTTACATAGCTAAGGAATGTTTGGCAAAAGAAACAATACAAAAATTTGATACTCAAAAAGAAGATTATGGAAAGTCTAACATAGGTGAAGGAAAAACTGTTATTGTAGAATATTCCTCACCAAATATCGCAAAACCATTTCATATCGGTCATTTAAAAACAACTATAATAGGAAATTCACTATATAAGCTATATAAATATTTAGGATTTAATACAATTGGAATCAACCATCTTGGAGATTATGGAACTCAATTTGCAAAGCTAATTGAAGGATATAAAAGATGGGGAGGAGAGTATGATTTTTCAACAGATGCAATAGACAAGCTTGCAGATATTTATAAAAGAATAAATGCTCTATGTGAAGATGATGAAAAAGTTTTGGAAGAATGTAGAGCTACCTTCAAAAAACTTGAAGATGGTGACCCATACTGTTTAGATTTATGGAACAAATTTAAAGACTTAAGCGTTAAAGAATTTGATAAAATTTATGATTTACTTGGAGTTAAATTTGATTCTATCAAAGGAGAAGCATTCTATTCAGACAAAATGCAAGAAGTAATCGATTTGCTTGAAAAATCAGGCAAACTAGTAGAATCACAAGGTGCCAAAGTTGTAAATTTGGAAGACCAAGGTATAAGTACACCTTGCATAATTCAAAAGGCAAATGGTTCTTCAATATATGCAACTCGTGATTTAGCTGCAATTATGTATAGAGCAAGAACATATGATTTTGATAAATGCTTATATGTGGTTGGAGAAGAGCAAAGTTTACACTTTAAACAAGTTTTTGCAGTTGCAAAATATCTTGGATTAGATGAAAAATATACAAATGGATTAGAACATGTAGCTTATGGAATGATAAGACTTCCTGAAGGAAAAATGTCTTCAAGAAAAGGCAATTTCTTTAAAGTTGAAGATTTGCTTGATGAAGCAATTTCTAAGTCAAAAGAAATTATACAAGACAGAGACATTCCAAATAAAGAGTTAGTTGTAAAACAGGTTGGAGTTGGTGCAGTTATTTTTGAAGATTTAGCTGAGTCTAGAACTAAGAACCAAGTGTTTGACTTGAAAGAAGC
>CALXZV010000011.1 GCA_944393335.1 uncultured Clostridia bacterium
GCTGAAAAATATGGATTCGATATTTCAATGCCTGCAAAAAATGCTCACGAAGCATTCCAATGGACATATTTTGCATACTTAGGTGCAATAAAAGACCAAAATGGTGCTGCAATGAGCTTAGGTAGAGTTTCCACATTTTTAGACATATATGTGGAAAGAGACTTGAAAAATGGTACAATCACAGAAGAATTTGCTCAAGAATTAATGGACCAATTTGTATTAAAACTTAGAATGGTAAGATTTTTAAGAGCTCCTGAGTATAATAGCTTATTTAGTGGTGATCCAGTTTGGGTAACTGAAAGCATTGGTGGTATGGGTATTGATGGAAGAACATTAGTTACAAAAAATTCATTTAGATTACTTCATACATTAGAAAATTTAGGACCAGCTCCAGAACCAAATATAACAGTATTGTGGTCAAAGAATTTACCAGAAGGATTTAAAAAATACTGTGCAAAAATATCAATTGCAACATCTTCAATTCAATATGAAAATGACGATTTAATGAGAATTACTTTGGGAGATGATTATGGAATTGCTTGCTGTGTATCTGCCATGAAAATAGGTAAACAAATGCAATTCTTTGGTGCTAGAGCAAATTTAGCCAAAACACTATTATATGCAATAAATGGTGGAAAAGACGAAATGTCTGGAAAACAAGTAGCTCCAAAATTTGAGCCAATAACTTCTGAATATTTAAATTATGATGAAGTCACAGAAAAATTTGATCAGATGATGGACTATGTTGCAAAAATTTATATAAAAGCATTAAATGCAATTCATTATATGCATGATAAATATTCTTATGAAGCTTTAGAAATGGCTTTACATGATAGAAAAATAAGAAGAACAATGGCTTGTGGAATTGCTGGTTTCTCAGTAGCTGTTGATTCTATTTCAGCTATAAAATATGCAAAAGTTAAAGTAATTAGAAATGATAATGGACTAGCAGTTGATTATGAAGTAGAAGGTGATTTCCCTAAATTCGGAAATGACGATGATAGAGTTGATGAAATTGCTGTAAACTTAGTTAAAACATTTATGAAGAAAATAGAAAAACATCAAATGTACAGAAATGCAGACCCAACATTATCTATTTTAACAATTACATCAAATGTTGTATATGGTAAAAATACTGGAAGTACACCAGATGGAAGAAAAGCAGGAGTTGCATTTGCACCTGGAGCAAACCCAATGCATGGAAGAGATGAGTCAGGAGCGCTTGCTTCAATGAACTCAATAGCAAAACTTCCTTATGAATATTCAGAAGATGGTATTTCTTATACATTTGCTATAACACCATCTACACTTGGTCATAGTGAAGAAGAAAGAGTTAATAATTTAACAAGTATGTTAGATGGATACTTTATGCAAACAGGACATCACATAAATGTAAATGTATTTGATAGAAGTTTATTAATAGATGCAATGAATCATCCTGAAAATTATCCAAACCTAACAATACGTGTATCAGGATATGCAGTAAACTTTGTAAAACTTACTCGTGAACAACAAGAAGAAGTTATTGCTAGAACAATACAGGAGAAGATTTAATTTTTTATCAGTTGGGGACGGTCCTAAATCGAAAATAATTTTTTTATAAGCCATAATATACATTCTTTCTTATTTTGCTGCTCAGGTCGCGAGGTAAAACTCGCTCTAGCTTGCACGTCTCGCTTTGCGACTACGTCGCCTACGCTCATCTAAAATATCAAGAAGTATATTGCAGGCTTGAAATATATTTTTTTCAAAAAGGACCGTCCAAAACTGAAAAAAGGAGTAAATTAATGAACAATGAAAACGTGACAGGAAGAATACACTCATTTGAAAGCTTAGGTGCAGTAGATGGACCAGGAATAAGATTTGTAGTATTTATGCAAGGGTGTCATCTAAAATGCAAGTATTGCCAAAACAGAGATACTTGGGATATTAATTCAGGTGAGCAATATACAGTAAAACAAGTAGTAGAAAAAATAATGAGATACAAAAATTATATTGTTGCATCAAATGGAGGAGTTACTTTAAGTGGAGGAGAACCACTTTTGCAACAAGATTTCGTAATAAGCCTATTTCAAGAGCTTAAAAAGCAAAATATTTCTACATGCTTAGATACTTCTGGAATGTTTACAATTACAGATAAAATAAAGCAAATTGTTGATTTAACAGACATATTTTTATTAGATATTAAATCTATTAATGATGAAACTTGCAATTGGCTTACAGGCTCTTCAAATAAGTTAGAATTAGAATTTGCAAAATATATTAATGAGAAAAATAAAAGAATATGGATTAGGCAAGTTTTAGTTCCGGGTATTACAGACAAAAAAGAGGATTTGCTTAAATTAAAAGAGTTTTTAAAAACAATTAATGTAGAAAAATTTGAGTTTTTACCTTATCATGATTTAGGAAAGTATAAATGGGAAAAACTTGGACTACCATATGAATTAGAAGATGTAAGAGTGGCAAGCAATAAAGATGTGGAAAAAGCAAAGAAGATTATGGAGATGGAGTAGTAGATTTAAGTGAATCTTACAAAATCAGGGAAAAAATTCAGACTAAACTAATAGTCGACCGCACATATCTTGCAAAAATAACCTATGTATTATAAAATATGCATAGGTTATTTTGGTGCCTAAAATAAAAGAAAGAATAATAGCAGATTATTACTGAAAAATACATAAGGCAAGTTAGCTATTATTTTGAGGTAAAAACTATGAAAAAATTTTTAATTGTATTACTTTGCATTTTAATTATAGCAGGTATAGCTATTGGAATAATAGTGTATAGAACAAATCAAACAGAGCCATCAATAGCTTTAAAAGATTATTTTGAAAAGCTATCTAATGGGGAATACGAAGCGATGTATGACTATGTAATTACAGATACTTCAAAAGAAGATTTTGTGACTAGAATTAAAAATATTTATGAAGGAATAGAAGCGAAAAACATTAGTACTACCGTTCTAACAAACACAGAAGATGAAGATAATAGCAATATAGTAAATGTTACATATAATAATTCACTGGATACAATTGCGGGAAATATGAGTTTCATGAATACTGTTAAACTACAAAAACAAGATGAGGGATATAAAATTTTGTGGAATTCATCAGTCATTTTTCCAGATTTAAAAGATGAATACAAGGTAAGAGTTTCAACATTAGATAGCACTAGAGGAGCTATTTATGATAGAAATGATATAGCAATTGCCAAAGATGGAGAGGCTAATTCAGTAGGTTTAGTTCCAGGAAAAATGGATGATACCTCAGATTTAGGAAAGCTTGCAGAACTTTTAGGTATTACAGAGGACACCATTAATAATGCATTATCAGCAAGTTACGTAAAAGATGATACTTTTGTACCACTAAGAAAAATATCAAAAGACGAGCAAGATTTAAAAAATCAGTTATTGCAAATAAAAGGAGTTTTAATAACAGATATTAATGCTAGAATTTATCCATATAAAGAAGCAACATCAATTCTTACTGGATATGTGCAAGATGATGAGGGCAAAACAGGCTTAGAATATGCATATAATGACAGGTTAAAAGGTGAAGATGGTGCAGAAATTTACATAACAGATGAAAGTGGAAATAAAATAAAAACGCTAGCTACTAAAGAAGTTAAAAATGGAGAAAATATTAAAACTACAATAGATATAAACATTCAGCAAAAGCTCTATAATGAGTTTAAAGATGATGAAGGTGCATCTGTTGCAATGAACTATAATACTGGAGAAGTATTGGCTTTAGTTAGCACGCCATCATATGATGCAAATGATATGTCATTAGGAGTAACAGATACTGAGTGGAATAATTTACAAAATGATGAGAAAAAGCCTATGTTCAATAGGTATTTGGCTACATATGTACCAGGTTCATCTTTAAAACCTGTTGTAGGAGCAATAGGACTAAAATATAATAGCTTTACGGCAGACGATGACTTTGGAAGAAGCGGAACTAGGTGGCAAAATGATAGCTCTTGGGGAGATTTATACATAACAACACTTGAAACATATTCAGGACCAGCAAATTTAAGAAATGCACTTGTGTATTCAGATAATATATATTTTGCAAAAGCAGCTTTGAAAATAGGCAGGAGCAATTTTCAAAAAGGACTTGAAGATTTTGGATTTAATGATAAAATATCTTTTGTTCAAGATATTTCAAAATCTACATATGGTTCAATGGATAGTGATGCAAGTGTAGCTAATAGCGGATACGGACAAGATCAAATGCTTGTTAACCCAATACATATGGCAATGATTTATTCAAGTTTTGCAAATGGCGGAAATATGGTAATGCCAGTACTTGAAAGGTCGGAGAATAATAATAGTAGTACAAATATAATAAATGGAACGAGCTCATCAAGTAATTTGAGTAGTTCAAGCTTTGGAACATCAAATAATGCAAGCACTAAATATTATAAAGAAAATGTAATATCTTCAGAAATAGCAAATACTATAAAACAGGACCTAATAGCTGTTGTAGAGGAAGGAACAGGAAGAGCAGCAAAAGTAGAAGGAAAAACAATTGCAGGCAAAACTGGAACTGCAGAAATAAAGGCAGACCAACAAGATAAAGATGGTACAGAAATAGGATGGTTTGATGCGTTTGATGAAGATGGGTTGCTAGTAGTATCAATGTGCGAAAACGTAAAAGACAAAGGCGGAAGCCACTATTTACTTCCAAAAGTAAAAACAGTATTTGAGTAATTTTTTCAGTTGGGGACGGTCCTTTTTTGAAAATTTTCGATCGGGGACGGTCTTAAAACGAAAAAATTAGAAAGTGTCAATCGGGATGTCAATTGGGACGGTTCTATTTGACACAAAACCGTGTCAAATAGAACCGTCCCAATTGACATTTTCGATTTAGGACCGTCCCCAACTGAAAAAATTGAAAAGAAAGGAGTCATTATGGGGAAAGTTAAATGGAAAGCAGGTACATTTGAATATCCTATTCCAGCAGTAATGGTAAGCTGTGGAGATATGGAAAAGTCTAATATTATAACAGTTGCATGGACAGGCATAATTAATACAAATCCAGCAATGGTATATATTTCAGTTAGACCTACAAGATATTCACATGATATTATAAAAGAAAATAAAGAATTTGTAATAAATTTAACTACTGAAAAACTAGCATATGCAACTGATTGGTGTGGTGTAAAATCTGGAGCAAATGTAGATAAATTTAAAGAAATGCATTTAACAAAAGAAAAGGCCAATATGGTTAAATGTCCTCTAATAAAGGAGAGCCCAGTTTCAATAGAATGTAAGATTAAAGAAGTTGTACCTCTTGGAAGTCATGATATGTTTATTGCAGAGGTTTTGTGCATAGATGCAGATGAAAAGTATATTGATGAAAAGGGTGCTTTTGATATTTCAAAATGTAATTTGATTGCTTATGCAAATGGCGGATACTATGCTTTAGGAAAAAAGGTTGGTAAGTTCGGATATTCGGTTCAAAAAAGAAGTAAAACAAAGGCAAAAAATCTAACTTCAAATTCTAAACAACAATTGAAAAATACAAATAAAAAGACTGTGAAAAACAAAGCTAATAAGCAGAAAATAAATTCGAGAAAACATAGATAATTTAAAATAAAGGAGTTTAAAAGAATGGCAAAATACATACATAAAGTACAATATTATGAAACAGATAGAATGGGGTTAACCCATCATTCTAATTATATTAGATGGATGGAAGAGGCAAGAGTTGCTTGGCTAGATGAAATTGGCTTTGGCTTTGATAAATTAGAGTCAATGGGAATAACATCTCCAATACTTTCAGTAAATTGCAAATACAAAAATGGTAGTACATTTGGTGATAGTGTAGAAATTGAAACAAAAGTAACCAAATATGATAGTGTAAAAATAACAATAAGTTATGTAATGACAAAAGTGGGAAGTGGGGAATTAGTTGCAACAGGTAGCACAGATTTATGCTTTATAAATTTAAAAACTAGAAGGCCAGTTATTTTAAAAAAGGAACTACCTGAGTTTGATAAAATAATGAAGGATAGTTTAGAAAAAGAATAAAAATAAAAAGATTTAGTTTATTAAAAAATAGACTAAATCTTAATTTTTGTATAATAAAAAGGAGATATTCTGCAATTAAAAATATCCCCTTTCGAATTAGTTGGTATTTGGAATGCATCCTAAATTTACCTAAGTAAATTTATTCCGCTACAAATACTTTATCATATTTTGTCGAAAAATGCAATATGTTGTCGTAAAAAATTAAAAAAAATTTTAACCAATTAGTTTTTGCCTGAAATCAAGCCATTTTTAAAATAAAAAAATTAAATTAAAATTTGCTTTTTGATAATAATCTATATATTTATCCAGTTTTATGTAAATGACTATACTTTAATTTTGTTGCCATACCTCCTCTAATATGCCTTTCAGCTTTATTCTCATCTAATACTTTTCTAACCTCTATTGCTAATGTAGGGCTTATTTCAAGTAAACGATCTGAAACATCTTTATGTACTGTACTTTTGGATATGCCAAACTTTTTCGCAGTTCCTCTAACTGTATCTTTTGAATCTATAATATACTGTGCTAAATGTATTGCACGTTCTTCGATTGAAACACCTTTCATATAGCTATTGCTCCTTCTAATTTGAAATACTTTTGCTTAATTGTATTCGCAAAAATTTACAATTAGAACTTCAATAGCATATATCAAGTAAAACCAACAAAAATATGAAAATTTTGATTTAAATAGAGAAAATTAAAAAAAGACGATATTTAAATGAAGTTGACATAAATCAAAATACACTTGACTTCTATCAAAAATTATAGTATAATATCAAACAGTTGTTATCTTATGGATAAATGCTGTTTTTTATTGTAAGGTCAAACTTTGCAATAAAATAATCTGTAAGATAAAGAAGAGATTTATTTATAATGTTTAAAGAATGAGATAATTGAATATTATTTTAAATTATATTAAAGAGACTATATAATTTAAAATTAGGTAGTTTAAGATGCTAAAACTATCTTTTTTGAACGTATAATTAAATTTTAATAAAAGCTATTTTTGCGTAAAAAATATTTAAGTAAAAATATAATGCAAAAATTATATGCTAAAAGAAAGCTTTATAATGCAAAGATAGCTAATAAATAAAAAATTGCAAATATGAGAGTTTGCAAAGGTATAGATACCTAAAATCTAAATTTTATTGAAAAAGGAGAATTTGAATTTATGGAAAATAACACAAAAGAAGTATCTGAAAAATCAGATAGAAAAAATAATGTAAAAAGAAGAAATTATAAAAGAACATACAAAAATACAGAAAGAACAAAAACAGAAAATACATCATCAAAAAGAACGGATAGAAAAAGTAAATCTTTTATAGATTTAGGATTTGAGGCACTAGAGCCAAAACATCTAAAATCAAATAACTTAGAAGGTGCAATGCAAAAGCAGTTTGAGGCACTAGAACCAAAGCATTTGGCAAGTGAAGAGTTAAAAAAAGAGCCTAGAACTACTAGAAGAAATTACTCAAGAAGAAGTACTAGATCAAAACTAGATTTTTCTTTTAAAAAGAGTAATTTAAAAATAATAGCACTAGGTGGACTTGATGAAATTGGTAAAAATATAACTGTATTTGAATACGAAGATGAGATTGTATTAGTTGACTGTGGTTTAGAGTTCCCAGAGGACGATATGCTTGGAGTTGACTTAGTAATTCCAGATGTAACTTATTTAATAAAAAATAAAGACAAAATAAAAGGTTTAGTTATTACACACGGTCACGAGGACCACATTGGTGCTATACCATATGTTCTAAAACAAGTTAATATGCCAATTTATGCAACAAGATTAACAGTTAAATTAATTGAACATAAGCTTGAAGAACATCATATAAGAAATCAAGTTAAAGTAAATGTAGTAAATCAAGGTGAAACAGTTAACTTTGGAAAAATGCAAGTTGAATTTATTAGAAGTTCACACAGTATCCCAGATGCTGTAATGCTTGCAATTCATACTCCAGTAGGAACAGTAATTCATACAGGAGACTTCAAAGTTGATTATACACCAATAGACGGCCAAGAAATGGACTTGGGACGTATAGCAGAATTAGGAAATAGAGGCGTTTTAGCCCTACTTTCAGACAGTACAAATGCTGAAAGAAAAGGATTTACAATGTCTGAAAAATCTATTGGACCAGTTTTTGATAACTTATTTGAAGGATGTAAAAAGAGAATAGTTGTAGCAACATTTGCTTCAAATGTTCATAGAGTTCAACAAATAGTTAACTCAGCTGTTAAATTTGGTAGAAAAATTGCTGTTTCTGGTAGAAGTATGATAAATATGATAGATGCAGCAAGAGAGCTAAACTACATTGATGCACCAGATGACTTATTTATAGACATTGACTTAATAAAAAATTATACTGACGACCAATTAGTTATAATCACAACAGGAAGTCAAGGCGAAACAATGTCAGCATTAACTAGAATGGCAAATGGCGAGCATAAAAAAGTTACTATTACAGGCAATGACTTAGTAATTATTTCTGCAAACCCAATTCCAGGTAATGAAAAAGCAGTATCAAAAGTTATAGACCAACTAATGAAAATTGGTGCAGAAGTTGTATACAGTGCGTTAGCTGATGTTCACGTTTCAGGACACGCATGCCAAGAAGAGCAAAAATTAATCATGGCATTAGTAAAGCCAAAATACTTCTTACCAGTTCATGGTGAATATAGACAACTTATGGCACATAGGGATACTGCTCTAGAAATGGGTATTCCAAAAGAAAATATTTTCATTACAGGTAATGGTAAAGTGCTTGAAATAAATGAAAATGAAGCTAAATTTACAGGAACTGTTCCATCTGGAAGAGTAATGGTAGATGGTCTAGGTGTAGGAGATGTTGGAAGCATTGTATTAAGGGATAGACAACATTTATCTCAAGATGGGTTAATTGTAATAGTTATGACAATGGATAATCAAACAGGCGAAATAGTAGCAGGTCCAGATGTTATATCTAGAGGTTTCGTATATGTACGTGAATCTGAAAACTTAATGGACGATGTAAAATCATTCATAAGAGAAGAAATACATGACTTAGAAAATAAGCACATAAGAGATTGGACAACAATAAAATCAACATTAAAAGATGATGTTAGAGATTTCGTATTTGATAGAACAAAACGTAACCCAATGATTTTACCAATTATAATGGAGATGTAATTTGAAATTTTAATTTTTTTCAGTTGGGGACGGTCCTAAAACGAAAATTTTCGATTGGGGACGGTCCTTAATTGAAAAAAATCATTATATAATGTATAATAAAAATATTAAAAATTGAATATAGGGGGCAATCAATTTAGAAAGGAAAGATTATGCCCCGTATAGCAAGAAGTTATTTAGTTGGAAAAATTTTTCATATAACTGTGAAAGGTATAAATGGTGAATACATTTTTCAAGGAAATGAAAATAAAAAGAAATACTTAAATTTATTAAAAAAAGATTTAGAAGGTACAAATTTAAAGATATTAGCTTATTGTATAATGGACAATCATGCTCATATCCTAATTGCTACTGAGAAAATAGAAGAAATGTCTACATATATGAAAAAAGTTAATACTGCATTTGCAAACTTTTATAACAAGATTAATGAGAGACAAGGATATGTTTTTAAAAACAGATTTTTTTCTCAGCCCATAGAAGATAGAAAGCATTTATTTTCATGTATAGTGTATATTCATAAAAATCCTGTCAAAGCCTTAATAGTAAAGGGAATGCAAGATTACAAATTCTCAAGTTATAGAGAGTATTTTGGTCAGGTTAATAATTATTTAATTGAAAAAGAAATGATTTATAAATTTTTTGATAATAAAAATATTTCAGAATATATGGTAAAATTTAAAGAATTTCATCTACGAGATAGTCTATTAGAGTATGAATTTGATGAAGAAATTAATTACAAAGAGTTAATAAAAGCATATAAAAAATATTTTAGCGATAAAGAAATAGTAAAGATACTAATAGAAAGATTTAAGTTAAACAAACAAAAAATTGCTATTTTATTTAATACTACAAAATATAACATAAATAAAATGATAAAATAAAAATTTTCGATTTAGGACCGTCCCCAACTGAAAAAATTTTCGATTTAGGACCGTCCCCAACTGAAAAAAGGAGGTCATTATGGATTATAAAGATTTAGCAAATTTAATTTTTCCTAATGCAAAGGATATTTCATATTACGAAGAAAAATATCCTGTAAGAAATTTACCTGAAGGAGCTGTTGTATCTAGATTTGCACCAAGCCCAACAGGGTTTGTGCATATTGGTGGACTTTATCAAGCTTTAGTTGCAAAAGAAATGACTAAAAAGACTAATGGTGTGTTTTTCTTAAGAGTTGAAGATACTGACCAAAAAAGAGAAGTGGAAAATGGCGTTTCTGGAATAGTAAACTCTTTAAAAGATTTTGATATTTTACCAGATGAAGGTATGATTTCAGAAACTGAAGAAAAGGGTAATTATGGTCCATATAAGCAATCTGAAAGAAAAGAAATTTATGAGGCTTTTGCTAAATACTTACTAGAACAAGGTAAAGCATATCCTTGCTTTTGCACACCAGAAGATTTGGATGTAATAAGAAAAAAGCAAGAAGGTGCAAAAGTTAGAACGGGATACTATGGTGTATGGGCTAAGTGCAGAAACTTAACTGTAGAAGAAGCGGCTGAAAAAATAAAAAATGGTGAACCATATATTATTAGATTCAAATCACCAGGAAGAGAAGATAGAAAAATTAAGCATCATGATTTAATAAAAGGCAATGTGGAATTTCCAGAAAATGACCAAGACATAGTTATTATAAAGGCTGATGGACTTCCTACATATCACTTTGCGCATGCAGTTGATGATCATTTAATGAGAACAACTCTTGTAATTCGTAGTGATGAGTGGCTTTCTTCAGTTCCTTTACATTTACAATTATTTTACGAATTAGGATTTAGACCTCCTAAATATGCACATATTTCACCAATTATGAAAAATGATAATGGCAATAAGCGTAAATTAAGTAAAAGAAAAGACCCAGAGGCTGCTGTAAGCTATTATAAAGAAGAGGGAATACCAGTAGAAGCTGTAAAAGAATATCTTTTAAATATTGCAAATTCTACATTTGAAAATTGGAGAAGAGCTAATCCAGACAAATCTTTGGATGAGTTTGATTTCCAATTAAACAAAATGAGTGTAAGTGGTGCTTTATTTGATATGGTTAAACTTTTGGATATTGGTAAAAATGTTATATCAAGAATGACAGCACAAGAAGTGTATGATAATGCTTTAAATTGGGCAAATGAATATGACAAAGACTTAGCAAAAATTTTAGAAGATAAAGATTATGCTTTAAAAGTTTTTGGTATTGAAAGAGGCAATAAAAAGCCTAGAAAAGATTTATCAAAATGGTCTGATGTTAAAGAAAATATCATATATATGTATGAAGAACCTACAAATTATGATTTTGATAAAATTTCAGGCGAAGATGCTAAAAAAGTAATAGAAGAATATTCTAAAGTTTATGATTACAATGATGATAAGCAAGCTTGGTTTGATAAAATCAAAGATGTTGCTGAAAAGTTGGGTTATGCTAGAGAAGTTAAAGAATATAAGGCAAATCCAGAAAACTGGCCAGGACATGTTGGTGATGTAAGTACTGTTATTAGAGTTGTATTAACAGGAAGAAGAAATACACCAGATATGTATGAAATAATGCAAGTACTTGGCAAAGATGAAGTTACTAAAAGATTTGAAAACTTTATAAAATAAAATTATTTGTAGAAACCATTTAACGTAAGCTCCAAAATATGTTTATATATTGGAGCTTACGTTGATTATTAATATATTAATTGAATAAAAGAAAGGCTGATTCAAATGTATAATATTGGAGATATTGTAAGAACAAAAAAGCCTCATCCTTGTGGTAGCAAAGAATGGGAGGTTACCAGAATAGGTGTTGACTTTAAACTAAAGTGTCTAAAATGTGGAAAAACAGTAATTCTCCCAAGAGAAAAGGCTTTAAAAGCAATAACTAAGAAAGTCGTATAATTCAGTAATATTTATAAAAACTGCCAATATAGATTCTCTTTCTTAATATTATCTTAACTATTCCGTTTTTGTTGACAATAACCCTTAAACATCATATAATATATTTTAAGGGGGAGAAATTTGATAGAGCATAAATCTATCTAAAATGTTAATAAAAACGGAGTATTTTATGAGAAAAAGAGTATTAAACATAGCAAAAGATAACCAAAATTTATATAATAAATTTGACGAAGTATTAGTAAATCAAGAAAATTTAGTAGAAGAAAATAAACTTTTTCTAGGTCAAGCAATTAATGACAAAGAATATATGCAAATAGTTAAGGACATAATCAATAATGAAACTGTACTAGAAATGAAAAAGTATAGACAACATTATGACATAAGTACATTTGAACATTGCTTAAATGTTTCATACATAAGTTACAAAATATGCAAAAAACTAAAATGGGACTATAAATCAATGGCAAGAGCTGCACTATTGCATGACTTATTCTTATATGATTGGAGAAATAGCAGAAAAGAGCTAAATTTAGACGGATATCATGCATTTGTTCATCCCAAAATAGCATTAGAAAATGCTTCTAAACTATATGACTTAAACGACAAAGAAAAAGACATAATTGTAAAACATATGTGGCCTGTAACAATGACACTCCCAAAATATAAAGAGTCATATCTTATAACTTTAGTAGATAAATACAGTGCTATCCAAGAGTCAGCACAATATTATAGAAAGAAAATTGAATCTAAGAAGTTATATAAATATGCGTACATATTCTTCGGACTAATCTTTTTAAGAAAAATGTTATAATGGTAACTAAAAAGTTAGCATATGGAAAATAAAATGTAGAAAGGAACTGGGTTTATATGATTAGAGTATTAATTAATGGTTGTAACGGAAAAATGGGACAAGAGGTAATTAAGGCTATAAATAATAATGAAAAATTTGAAATTTTAAGTGGCATGGATATAAAGGATAATCCAGAATATGCTTTTCCTGTCTATACAAAAGTAGAAGAAATAAAAGAAAAGCCAGATGTTATAATAGACTTTTCGGTGCCAGTTGCAACTATGAAAATTTTAGAGTATGCTAAAAACAACAAAGTTCCAATTGTTATTGCAACAACAGGATTATCTGACGAAGAAAAACAAAAAATAAAGGAATATAGCAAAGAAACACCTATTTTTCAATCTGCAAATATGTCTTATGATATAAACTTAATGAAAAAAATTGTTGCAGAAGTAGCAAAAAATCTAATTGGAACAGATATTGAAATTGTAGAAACACATCATAACAGAAAAATAGACGCTCCAAGTGGTACTGCTTTAATGCTAGCAGATAGCATAAATGAAGCATTAGACAATTCTATGGAATATAATTTTAATAGATTTCAAAATAGGGAAAAGCGTAAAAAGAATGAAATAGGATTTTCTTCAATTAGGGGTGGAAACATAGTAGGAGAGCATACTGTTTGCTTCTTTGGAGAAAATGATTGCTTAGAAATAACTCACAAAGCATATTCAAGAGGACTTTTTGCAGAAGGTGCTTTAAAAGGTGCAGAATACATTGTGGGTAAAGAAAATGGTTATTATACAATGGATGATATAATATAAGTAATGGATAAAAAACCTGAATCAGATTAAGATTCAGGTTCAGGTTTTTCTATTGGATATTAATTTATTTAAAAATTCATTTAGATATTTAATTTATTTAAAATCTCATCCCATAAATCTTCTAAATATATTTTTCTTTCAGATGAAAATGGCATAAATTTTAAATCATGTAAAGGATTAAGGCCATCCTGAATAATTTTTACACTATCATTAACCTTTGTCACAGCGATTTTATCTGCTTTATTTGCAATAATTATACAAGGCAAATTTTGCTTTATAATGTAATCATACATTAATTTATCATTGCTTGTTGGGTTATGCCTAATATCAACAAGAAATAGAATTAGAGCAATATTTGGACATTTTTGTAAATATTCTTCAATAAAATTGCCAACTTCTACTTGCTGAGCTTTAGACATTTTGCTAAAACCATATCCAGGCAAATCAACAAAATAGAATTCATTAGGACTATCAATGTTACTACTGTTTTGTGAAACAGTATTGCAATCTTCAGCTTTATAAATAGCATCTTGCTTAATACTTACTTTATAAAAATTAATTAATCTTGTTTTACCAGGTTCACTGCTAGTTCTAGCTAATTTTTTGCGATTAACCATGGTGTTAATAAAAGAAGATTTACCCACATTAGATTTACCAACTAATACAATTTGAGGTAAATCATCTTTGGGATATTGCTTGGGGCTTGTAGCAGATACAGTAAATTCTGCATTTTTTATTATCATAAATAAATCCTTTCTTTTTCAGTTGGGGACGGTCCTTTTTCGAAAAAATTTTCATTTTAGGACCGTCCCCAACTGAAAAAACTGTAAAAAATTAAGGTACTAATTTTTTAGTTCCACCCATATATGGCCATAAAACTTCTGGAATATCAACACTTCCATCAGGATTGTAGTGATTTTCAAGAAGAGCTATAAGCATACGAGGTGGGGCAACAACAGTGTTGTTTAAAGTGTGTGCAAAATAGTTTCCTTTTTCACCTTTTATACGTATTCCAAGTCTACGAGCTTGAGCGTCAGTTAAGTTTGAACAACTGCCAACTTCAAAATATTTCTTTTGTCTAGGAGACCATGCTTCAACATCGCAAGATTTAGCTTTTAAATCTGCTAAGTCTCCACTACAACACTCTAAAGTTCTTACTGGAATATCCATACTTCTAAATAATTCAACAGTATATGACCATAATTTGTCATACCAATTCCAGCTGTCTTCTGGTTCGCAAACAACAATCATTTCTTGTTTTTCAAATTGATGTATACGATAAATTCCACGTTCCTCAATACCATGTGCACCTTTTTCTTTTCTAAAACATGGAGAATATGATGTCATAGTATATGGCATATCTTTTTTATCTAAAATTTGTCCTTTAAATTTTCCAATCATTGAATGCTCACTTGTACCAATTAAATACAAATCTTCGCCTTCAATTTTATACATCATTGCGTCCATTTCTTCAAAAGACATAACTCCATTTACAACATCTCCATGAATCATATATGGTGGGATGCAGTAAGTAAAGCCTTTGTTTATCATAAAATCTCTAGCATAAGCAAGTACTGCTGAATGAAGCCTTGCAATATCTCCAGTTAAATAATAAAAGCCATTACCTGCAACACGACGAGCAGCGTCTAAATCAATTCCGTTAAGCTTTTCCATAATATCTGTATGGTAAGGAATTTCGTAGTCTGGAACAACTGGCTCACCAAACTTCTCAATTTCAACATTATGAGTGTCATCTTCACCAATAGGAACACTGTCTGCAATAATGTTAGGAATTTTCATCATTCTAGATTTAACTTCTTCACTATACTCATGTTCCAACTTTTCATTTTCGTCTAATTCTTTATTTATTTGTTGTACTTCTGCTTTAACTTTTTCTGCTTCATCTTTTTTTCCGTTTTTCATAAGCATTCCAATTTGACTGCTTAAGGAGTTACGTTTGCTTCTAAGTTCATCACCTTTTAATGTAGCTTCTCTGCTTTTTTTGTCAAATTCAATAACTTCGTCTACTAGAGGAAGTTTGTAATCCTGAAACTTTTTCTTAATATTTTCTTTTACAATATCAGGATTTTCTCTTAAAAATTTAATATCTATCATAAAAACCTCCTAAATGCAGTCAAGAATTTATATTCTATAACTGATAATATTATGTAACTATTTTATCATCAAATATGCAATTTTACAATAAGTTTTTAGCAATTTTTTTCGATTCCTTCATTTTAAAATTAAATTCCATAGGAGGAATAACTGGAATTTAGTTTTACCAAAAAATATGGTATAATTAAATCAATACTTCTCTTGGGGGACAAGGAGGTATTTTATGCCAAATCAAAAACATATGTCTTTAGAGGACCGTAATTACATCGAACAAGCTCTTAATCAAAATATGTCTTTTAAGGAGATTGCTAAGTTTCTTTGTAAGGACCCTACTACTATCGCTAAAGAAGTTAAAAAACATAAGATTAGAAAAGAACCAAATACTTTTAACAATGAATCTGGAAATGTTTGTACTAAAAGATTCCTTTGTGAAAAGAAAAATGTTTGTGGGCTTAATTGTACTAAGAAATGTGCTCGCTGTAACAAGTGTAATAAGTTTTGTAGTGACTTTGAAGAAGAGATTTGCCCTGCTTTAAAAACTGCTCCTTATGTTTGTAATCCTTGTAAAAATAAAGGCTCTTGTAGATTAGTTAAGTTTTACTATCGTGCTATGCCTTCATATAAGCAGTATAAAAATCTTTTATCCACTTCTAGACAAGGTCCTAATATTTCCGATGAAGAGTTAACTGAATTAGACAATTTAGTATCTCCTGCATTAAAGGATGGTCAAAGTATTTCTCACATCTTCGACACTCAAGAAATTCCTTGTTGTAAAACCACTCTTTACAATTATGTTTCTGCTAACTTACTTACTGCTAGAAACATTGACTTACCTAGAAAAGTTAGAATATCATCTAGAAAAGCTAAACGTTCTACTCCTAAAAATTCGGCTATTCGTAATGGTAGAACTTATCAAGATTTTCAAAAATATTTGTTAGATAATCCAGATACTTCTGTTGTTGAAATGGATACTGTCGAAGGCAAAAAAGGTGGTAAAGTTTTACTTACTTTTCTTTTTAGAAATTCTAAGCTTATGTTAGCTTTCATTATGGATGACAAAACTTCTAATTCTGTATTAAAAGTATTTAACTGGTTAGAAGGTATTTTAGGTAATGAACTTTTTGAAAAAACTTTTCCTGTTATTCTTACAGACAATGGTTCAGAGTTTTCTAACCCACTTAGCCTAGAATTTAACAATGAAGGTATTGGTAGAACTAGAATATTCTTTTGTGACCCTTCTGCTTCTTACCAAAAAGGAGCTATTGAGAAGAACCACGAATTTATTAGATATGTACTACCTAAAGGAACTTCTTTTGATGAACTTACTCAAAAAGATATTACTAAGATGATTAACCACATTAATAGCTATTCTAGGACAAGCTTGAACCATACTACACCATTTGACCTAGCTTCTCTTTTGCTAGATAAAAGAGTAATAAAAAAGTTAGATCTCACAAAGGTACCAGCCAATGAGATCCAACTTAAACCCAAACTACTAAAGAAAAAATAAAATAATTTTTTAATAAATTTACCCCCCAAGTAAAGTAGAGTAAATTTATTTTCCATAATTTAACGGGTGGAATTTAGTTTTAAAAATTCTATTCCAGTCGTTTATTAACTATGCTCTCATTTTAAATTTTCTTTGTATTAATAATATTATACTACATTTTTTTAGTAAATTTCAACTATCTTTAATCAATTATTTAGTTTCAAATTATTGAAATAACTGAATTTTCTTTTGCTATAGTAAATTCAGTCAAAAGTGGAATTTACTTTTGAAACTAACCATTTTTTTCGATTTAGGACCGTCCCCAACTGAAAAAAATATTTAGCAAATTTATGCATAAATGGTATTTGATGTGAATATAATTAGAGAAGGAGGAGAGCGTATTTATGGAAGAAAGGTATTTGAGAGATAGATATTTAATAGAAATGACACCAGAGGAGGAGAAAAAGGATATTTTAAGGAATATATTTCATACAAAAGCAGAGCTTACAAATGCAAATAAAAATTTTGAATTTGCCAATACAAATGAATTAATTGACTATTATGTGTACAAAATTAAATCAATGCAAGCTCAATTAGACAGCTTAATAAAATTAGCAAAAGAAAAGGGAATAGAGGTAGAGAAGCTGGCATAAAGCGAATAAAAGCTAAGAAGTAGAGAAATTGGCATAGTAAAATGAGTAAATAGCTTTTTAACGTGATAAAAAGTAAACCAAAAAATAATGCAAGTTATAACAAAGTATCATAAAAATAATTTGTCCATCATACATTTAAAAAGAACATAGAAGTTCTAAGTAATATGTGGAGGGAAGTATGATGAATACTATTTTGTATATCAGTCATACGAGTAAATATGATGGACGTAAATATTATAATTACTGTTGCTATTTGCATTATTTTTTTGCTTATATTTGGAAAGATATTTCTATTTCCAATGAAAAAAATATTGAAATTTATACTTAATACAGCTTTAGGAGCATTGGCTATTTTTATTATAAATACAATAGGCACTTCATTTAGCTTTCACATAGGATTAAACTTTATAAATGCCATTATTGTAGGAATACTAGGAGTGCCGGGAGCTGTACTTTTAATTTTATTAAAAATATTTTGCAATATTGGCTAGAAAAGAATGAATTTTACAAAAAGGACTGTCCCCAACGTAAAATATTTTACAAAAAGGACTGTCCCCAACGTAAAATATTTTACAAAAAGGACCGTCCCCATCGTAAAAAAATTCCTAAAACTTCCTATTTTGTTGAATGTAAAAACTGACAATTATATAATTAAGTTTAACAATTATATAATTAATAATAAGTTATAAAAAATGTTAAGGAGAAACAAAAGATGAGTAAGTTATATGATGCCTACAAATATTGTAAAAAAATAATAATGAAGAAAGAACACTATTTTTATTCAAAGCAGGAATTTTTTATCTTTTTTTAGACGAAGATGCAAAAATTGCATCAAATATTTTGAATTTGAAGTTAACATATTTAAATGATACTGTTTTAAAATGTGGATTTCCTACGTCAGCCTTAAATAAATATTCAATTTTATTAGCACATCATAATTATAAATTGAAAATCATTGATACATCAACAAAAACCATATGTGAAGTAAATCAAATAGAAGCAAAAGAAAAAATAAAAATTTTAGTTGAGGAATTATCAAAAATAGATATTGATAATTGTTCAGTAAGTGAAGTCTATGAAAAATTGGAAAAATACATACAAATGTCTAAAGAAATATTACAATTGTTTTACAAGTATTGACAAAGAAATTAATTAAGTATATAAATTAGATAGGAATTTTGTGAAAAAATCAAAACAAAAAAAGGATAAAGGAATAAGGCAAACATGAAAAACACTAAAACCCTTGAGGCTGTAGAGAGAGAGAGAGAGAGAGAGAGAGGTAATTTAAAGACCCAAAATCTTTCAAAAGCTCTTCATTCCAAGGAAAAACAATTGAATAATATAAATAAAAACATAGTAGAAGCTGTGTGTTTTAGGTAAGCCTAAAATACATGGCTTTTTGTGGTGCAACGCATACAACAAATAATAGAGAATATAAAAAGAAAAACTGGAGGGAAAAATGAAATACTTAGGAAAAGAAAAAGGAATAACTTTATTATCACTTGTAGTCACATTAATAGTCATGCTTATATTAGCTGGAGTAGCATTGCGATTAGGAATAGGAGATAATGGCCTAATAGGAATGGTAAGCAATACTGTAAATCAATACAAAGACGCTACAGAGCAGGAGCAAGAAGGTCAAGACACATTTGTAGACACATTTAATGAATTATTAAATGACGATACACCGCGGAGATGTTTCTGACAATATTACTATCTCTGAAAAGCCGACAATAAATATAACAGGCTGGAATTCTACAGGAGGAATAGTTGAAATATCAATTCTTTCAAACTATACCACACAATATAGAATAGGAAGAACAGGACAATGGCGAAATTATAATGGACAACTGGAAGTGGATAACGGAGAAACTGTATATTCAAGATATAGTTCATCAGAAGGAGTAGGACAAACAACTAGTAAAATAGTTGAGGACACAAATGGTCCTGAAGTAACAATAGATGAACCTATAGTAGGAGGAGAAGAAATAACAATAAAGGCTACAGCTGTAGATAATGAAATGGGAATGCCAGTTCCACCAACCTACAATTATTACATAAAACTTTCTACAGATACTTACTATGAGAGTGTAGGTCATAATACTACAGGGGAATTTACGTATACAGATCTACAAGGACTTACATCATATGATATAAGAGTTATAACTACAGATATAGCAGGAAATACAGGAGCAGCAACCATAAGTACTCAAACACAAAGTACAGATCTAGAGCCTCCAACAATAGATTTAACAGTGGAAAGGATAACAACTAGGTCATTAAGAGTAAATGCAAATGCATTTGATGAAGGTAGTGGAGTTAAAGATTATGTATTCTACATTGGAACAACAGAAGGAGAATATGGAGAAGGAATAACACAGCAATCTGGTGTTTACACATTTGATAATCTAACTCAAAATACAACCTACTATATTAAAGTAGAAGTAACAGATAACCTAGGTAATAAAGGAGAGCAAGAAGTTAGCACACAAACTTACTTAATTCCATCAGCAAATGAAGCAGTACAAATTACAACAAATTGGCATGAAAGTGATAACCCAAACACAGCAACAGCAGATGTAAGCTTTAGTACAGACAGAGATTATGACATAGTATATACTGATTTAGCAGAAAACGGCATACCAAATAATTGGGAATCATATAGTTCAGCTCTAACACAAAATAATGGAGATACAGTTTATGTATGTTTAAC
>CALXZV010000012.1 GCA_944393335.1 uncultured Clostridia bacterium
CTGCACACATTCTATGTCCTTCTGAAAACCTTGATGGTCTATTTGCTACTACTTCTTTTACATTATACATAGTTTTTTATTTCCTTTCTATAATGATTTATATTTTTTTGTTATCTATATAATCATTATTTTATATTTGTAGAATTTAGTTTTATTCTCTTTATTTATTTTTTAGCTTTTAATTAATTATTTACTTTTTAGTCCTAAAAATCTATAAGGATCGCTCATATCTTTTAAGTCTTGTAAATCTTTATATACACTTTCTATTTGATTTTCTGTTACATCTCTACCACCTATACCATAGCAATAATTTATTGTTGGTACATTTATATTTAGTGTAAACATAGAAGATGTTACATCTTCATAAAGTGGCCCACCTGTTAAATTTAAGATTGGTGTTTTATCTAATATTGCAATTGCTTTTGCATTAGACAAAGCTTTTGCAATTTCTTCACCAGGGAATGGTCTAAATACTCTTACTTTTAGAAGTCCTGCTTTAACACCATTTGCTCTTAGTCTGTCTATTACATTTTTAACAGTTCCTGCTGTTGAGTTCATGCAAACTATAACATATTCAGCATCTTCCATTTTGTATTCTTCAAACAAGTCATATTTTCTACCTGTTAATTTTTCAAAATCTTTTGCTACATCTAATATAACTTGTTTAGCATTTTTCATAGCTTCCCACTCTTGTCTTTTATGTTCAAATAGATATGGTTGTAAATCCATAGGTCCCATAGATATTGGATTTTTTCTATCTAATAAATAATGTTCTGGTTTATATGTTCCTACAAATTTTCTAACATCTTCTGTTTCTATTAATTCTATATTTTCAATAGAATGTGAAGTTATAAATCCATCTTGGCATACCATAAGTGGTAGTAATACATCTTTATTTTCAGCTATTCTATGAGCCATTATCATATTATCATATGCTTCTTGGTTTGTTTCTGAAAATAACATTATCCATCCGCTATCTCTTACTGCCATTGCATCTGAATGATCACTGTGTATATTAAGTGGTCCTGAAATTGCCCTGTTTACCAATGCCATAACTATTGGTAATCTCATACTAGATGCAATTTGTACCATTTCCCACATATATTCTAGACCATTTGCTGATGTAGCTGTCATAGCTCTAGCTCCTGCTGCTTCAGCACCTATACAAGCACTCATTGCACTATGTTCACTTTCAACTGCAACAAATTCTGTATCAACTTCTCCATTATCTACATATGTAGAAAAATATTGTGGAATTTCTGTTGAAGGTGTTATAGGGAAAGCTGCTACAACATCTGGATTTATTTGTTTCATTGCAAATGCTGTTGCTTCATTTCCACTTAGTCTTTCTCTAATACTCATATTATTTTCCCTCCTCTTCCATTGTTATTGCTCCAAATGGGCATACTTTGCTACATACTCCGCATCCTTTGCAAAAGTCGTAATTGAAATCTTCTCTTTTTTGTTCTTTATTTACTGGAATAGAATTCTCAGGGCAAACTGGGAAACATAATCCACATTGTTTGCATTTATCTGGATGAAATACTGGTTTCATACTTCTCCAATCACCAGTTTTAAATGTTTTAGAGTTTCCAGCATCATAAATTGTTCCACCTTTGGTCATATCTTGCCAAGGTGTGTTATTATTTATTTCCATCGCTTTTTTCCTTTCTAAGTGGTATTATTTCCACTTTTATCATTTTTTATTGTATTTTTTTAACTTCTTTTAAAGCTACTTCTACTGCTTGCATATTTCCTGGTATAACTTCAGGCTTTTTAGCAAATTTATGTTTAAAAGATCCTTCCATATCTTTTATGAAGTCTTCATCTGACATAATTCCTGTAACTTTAACTATTGCTGCAAGCATTGGTGTATTTGGAAAATATCTTCCTAACGCATCTACTGAGATTTTCCTTGCATCAATTGTGTAAACACTACCTTTATATCCTTTTAATAGTGGCTTTATCTCATCAATTGTTTTTGTTGTGTTAATTAATATTGCTCCATCTTCTTTAAGTCCAGATGTAACATCAACTGCTGAAAGAAGTGTATCATCAACTACTACAACATAATCAGGTTCATAAACATTACTATGTACTCTGATAGGTGTTGTACTTATTCTGTTGTATGCAGTCATTGGTGCTCCCATTCTTTCTGGTCCATATTCAGGGAAACCTTGAATATATTTACCAGTATTGAAGGCTGCATCTGCTAAAAGTAATGAAGCTGTTTTTGCTCCTTGGCCACCTCTACCGTGCCATCTAATTTCAATTAAATCCTTCATTAATTGCCTCCTTTAAATTCTTCTAATATTGCTTTATCTTTTGTTTACAAATAGTATATATTTAAAATTATTTGTTGTCAATCAAACTGACCGAAGAATTAGTTTTTTATAAATAAAATTTTTCAGTTGGGGACGGTCCTAAATCGAAAATTTTCGTTTGGGGACGGTCCTAAAATGAAAAAAATCAGAATGGGAATTTTTAAATTGAAAAATAAAATAGAAATTTTCGATTTAGGACCGTCCCCAACTGAAAAAAAAAGAAGGTCCCGAAGGACCTCCCAATGAAAAAGCTTGAAACCTTGAGTAAATTCTATATATCATAGGATTTACTGCAATTATTTTAGCACCCACTTTTGAATTTGTCAAGAGTAGTTCAATAATTTTTTCTTAATATTTTTACTCACTGTTTATTTATGTATTAGTCATTGTCGATTTCTGGAGCGCCAACTGGGCAAACAGAAGCACAAGTTCCACATTCTATACATTTGCTTTTGTCAATTACATATTTATTTTCACCTTGTGATATGCAGTTTACTGGGCAAGATGCTGCACAAGCACCGCATTGTACACAAGCGTCTGAAATTTTGTATGCCATATGTTTCACCACCTTTCAAGTCTATTTTTCTTTGATTTTTTCAATTTAATGCTGTAATTTCTACTGTCTTTTTTCTTGTTTTATATTTTAACTCACATTCTATTTAGTTTTCAAGTATTTTCAAAATATATTTCAAAGCGATTTACACCTCATCATCATTTGATGAGCTTATTTCCATTTTATCCATTTTTTCCATTTGTTCTAATTCTTTTAAGTCTTCTTCGCTAACTTCTTGTTCTACTTCTTTCTTGCCGTCTTTTAATACTTTTACATCTGATGCATTATATTTTTTATAATAGAAGTTATCTTCGTTATCTTTTAGTTTAACTTTTAATACTTCATTTAATACTTCTATGCCTTCAACTGTGCCTTCGCCTTCATCTGTGCTTACTATTGCTCCAAGTTTAGGCAATTTTTTTAATTTGTCTTCATACACATTTTGCTCGTATTTTAAGCAACACATTAGTCTGCCACAAGAGCCTGTAATTTTTGATGCATTTAGAGATAAATTTTGTTCTTTTGCCATTTTTATTGTTACTACATCTAATTTTTTAAGGAATGAGCAACAGCAAAGTTCTCTACCACAAGGGCCGTTTCCTCCCATCCTTTTTATCTCATCTCTAACACCTATTTGTCTAAGTTCTATTCTTGTTCTAAATATACTTGCTAAATCTTTTACTAAGTCTCTAAAGTCTATTCTTCCGTCTGCTGTAAAATAAAATAATAGCTTTGAATTGTCAAATAAGTATCTAGCTTCAACTAAATTCATTTTTAATTTATGTTCTTTTATTTTCTTTTGGCAAATATCAAATGCCTTTTTTTCATTTTTTAAATTTTCTTGTTGATGTTTTCTGTCATCTTTATTAGCTATTCTAAGAATTTTCTTTAATTCTTTTTTTACCTTATCATCTGGTAAGTTTCTAGAATTTACTGTTACAGTTCCATATTCTTGTCCTAGTGCAGTTTCTACTATAACTTCGTCACCATTTCTTACATCTAAGTTTCCCGGATCAAAGAAATATATTTTTCCTGGTTTTCTAAATCTTACCCCTACTACTTTTACCATTGTAATTAAGCCTCCTTTCTTGCTTTTTATTATTGTTTAATCAAATAAATATTTTAAAACATTTCTGCAAACTTAGCATAAAAATTTGTTATTTATGCAATTCTTCCCATATGTGCATTAACATATAGTCTATGCACATATCATAATTATTATTTGCCATAATCTTCTTTTTTGTTTTTTCTATTATATCTATTGCCTTTGAATATTTAATATTTTCTTTTGCTTTTTCAAAAAATATTATATTTAAAAAGTCTAGCAATGTCATTATATCATCTTTTGATGAATATAACAAATCTGAATTGTTTAATACATCTATTAAGCTGTTTTTGCCTAAATAATCTGCAATAATTTTTAATCCAGCAAATGTTTCTTTTTTTTCAGAAATAGCATCTGCTTTTGCAACACTACCTTCGCATAATCTTATTATATCCTGGTCATTTGTATGAAGTATTTGAGATATTTCTTCATCTGTTAAATCTTCAAATCTTATTATAACACATCTTGATTTTATTGTTTGAAGCATTCGATTTTCATTTGATGCTATTAAGATTATCATTGCATATTCTGGTGGTTCTTCTAATGTTTTTAATAAACAGTTTTGGCTTTCTTCTGTCATTGTGTCTGCATCATCTATAATGTATACTTTTTTGCTTGAGCTTATTGGCTTTTCTACTATTCTTGCTTGCAAGTTACGTATTTGCTCTATTTTTATACTTTTTCCATCTGGCATTATAATGCTAAAGTCGGGATTGCTATTTGCATCAAATTTAATGCAAGAATCGCAGTTGTCAAATTCAAGTCCTGAATTTTTACCATTATCATTTGCGACATCATTATTTTGAGCCTCATTATTCTTAACACCATTATTTTGAGCATCGCTATTACTTCCAAGGCACATTACCTTTTTGGCTAAGTCTTTTGCAAAAAGCTTTTTGCCTACTCCTGCTTTTCCAACAAACAAATAGCTATGTGATACATTATTAGATTTTACTGCATTTTGCAAAGATTCTTTTATTTTATCATTTCCAACTATGTTTTCAAATAATTGCATTTACTTCCTCACTTTTCAATCCACTTTGCCAAACTTATTCAAAGGCCAAAACCTAATCACAACCTTGCTCTCAACTCTTTCAAGAGGTATACATCCAAAGGCTCTACAATCTTTTGATCCTTCTCTATTATCTCCCATTGCAAATATTGTGTTTTCTGGAACTACAAAATCTCTTAAAACTCCTGTTGGCTCGGTTATAACATCATCTTTAAGATATGGCTCGTCTAATTCTTCTCCATTTATATATACTTTTCCATCTTTAAGCTCTACATGCTCTCCTGGCAAAGCTATGACTCTTTTTATATAACTTTCTTTGCCTATTTCCAACACATGATATGTAAATTTGCCCCACCAAGAGGTTGGTTCATTATCATATTTTGCAACTGGATTATCTATATCGCTAGCATTTAAACCTGTAGCATTATTACTTGGTGCTTCAAATGTAATTATATCTCCTCTTTCAGGCATTTTTCCAAATGTTCTAGGCAATCTATTTAATATAAGTCTATCATTTTGCTCTAGTGTTGGCCACATTGAGGTTTGTTTTACAATAGTTGGAGTGCCTATAAAGTATTTGATTAGTATTGCTATAACTACTGCAATAAGAATACAATATATCCATTCCAATATGTTTTTTATTCTATCATTCATTACAAAAATTTGCCTCCAAACTACTTTTTGTTATTTTGTTTGCCAAATTTTCATTAGCTAAAATTTCATAAATATTTTATTTCTTTTTTACAGGTATTTGTATTACTACTTCTGTTCCCTCATTTACCTTACTTTTAATATTTATACTTCCATTATTTTTTTCAATAATTTCCTTAGCTATAGAAAGTCCAAGACCAGTTCCTCCAAGTTGTCTAGAACGTGCTTTGTCCACTCTATAGAATCTTTCAAATATTCTGTCTAAGTCATTTTTTGGTATCCCAATACCTGTGTCTTTTATTTTAACATATGCATCATTATGCACATATCCTACATAAATGTCTATTTTTCCACCTTCTGGCGTATATTTAATACTATTACTTAAAATATTTAATATTACTCTTTCTATGCCATCTCTGTCTGCATAAACATTAGGTACATCTGCTGTAACAAAACAATTTACATCTTGATTTTTACGTTTTATTTCTATATCAAACTTTTCTTTGCAAAGCTTAGCTAATTCTCCTAAGTCGAATTCAGTTGGCTTATTAGTTGCTCTGTTGTTGTCATATTTTGAAAGAGTAAGCAAATCTTGTACTAATCTTTCCATTCTGTCTGCATTATCATCTATAACATGCAAAAAGTGCTTCTCAGTTTCTTTGTCACAATCGCCATCTAGAAGTGTTTCAGAATAACCCTTAATTGAAGTTATAGGTGTTTTTAGCTCATGTGACACATCCGCCACAAATTCTTTTCGCATATTGTCTAATTTTACATGCTCGGTTATATCTTGGATAACTACCATTACGCCTGCTGGCATATCTAAATCATCTCTAAATGGTATAAAAAACAAGCTCATTGTACCTTGATCATTTTCTATTTTCTTTTCTGATGATGTCCAACTGTCTAGGTAAATTATTTTTTCCATATTTATGTCTGAAAATTTACCAAATATATCTTTAAATGTTGTATCATTATTTTTTACTCCAAGCAATTGCTTAGCTGCAGGGTTTATGTATGTAACTTTTCCTTCCATATTAAAGGTTATAACGCCATCTGTCATATGTTTTAAAATAGTTTCTTTTTGCTTTTTTTCACTATTTGCATCTTTTAAGTTTTGCTTTAACTCATTTACCATTTCATTAAAAGACTCTGTTAAATCATCACTTGATGAGCTAGTATCCATGTTATTTATGTCTGCACTAAATATAACTTTTTTTGCGCCTTTAAGCATTTTTGACATTGGCTCAATATATTTTTTTACTTCTACAATTGCTAAAATTATTGTAAAAATTGAAAATAGTATTAGTGAAGCGATTGATACTGTTTTTATTTGTGATATATATTCACCACTTGCACCCGCATTAATCAATATACGTGAAAAATATATTGTAAAAAAACATATTATTGCAATTGAAACAACATATAGTAGAAGTATTATTTTCATTTGAAAATTTTTCACAAATTATGCCTCCAATTATAATCGATTGTTTTCTAAGAACATTTTAACTTATATTTTTTCTTAGAGCATACATTTTTTTATTCGCCACATCCTATTTTGACTCTATGTAATATCCTACTCCTCTTTTTGTTATAAGAATTTTTGGATTTGCTGTATTTTTTTCTATTTTTTCTCTTATTCTTCTAATTGTTACATCTACTGTTCTTATATCTCCATAATATTCATAACCCCATACTTTTTCTAGCAAGTCTTCTCTTGTAACAACTTGTCCTGGTTTTTGTGCTAAATATCTTAATACTTCAAATTCACGTCTTGTAAGGTCAGTAACTTTTTGCCCTCTAACTTCTACCTCAAATTTATCTAAGTCTAATTTTAAATCTCCAACTACTACTTTGTTGCTTCTAATACCTGCTTGAGATAAATCATCACTTTGGTCCATTTTGCGCAAATTTGCCTTAACTCTAGCGATTAATTCTCTAATGCTAAAAGGCTTTGTCATATAATCATCTGCGCCAATTTCTAATCCTAAGATTTTATCTATTTCTTCTCCCTTGGCAGATAACATGATAATTGGAACTTTGCTCATTGTTTGTCTAATTTTTTTACACACAGTAAGTCCATCTGCTTTTGGAAGCATAACATCTAATAGAATTAAATCAGGATTTTGTGAAAGTGCAAGAGAAATCCCTTCTTCTCCATCGCTTGCAGTAATTGTTTTATATCCTTCTTTTTCTAAATTAAATACTAATAAATCTTGAATTGATGGCTCATCATCTACTATTAATATTTTCTTTTTTGAATCATCATATGTATTTGTGTTTGTTACGGTATTTTGCACAAAAGTCCCACCTTTCTATATTTTTAGCAAATTTTATTGCTTTGTTTTAAGCATATTTTAATTGTTTGCCTTAGGTATATTTTAATACATACACTAAGCCAATTTTCTCATAGCTATATTTATATCACAATTATGGGAATTTATCAATCAAAAATTGAAAGTTTTTTAACTTGACATAAACACAATTTTATATTATAATAAAAGGTAATCCGATTTTTTTAACAATTTCAGTCTGGAGGTTTTATTATGACTTTGGAAATTGTATTGTGGTTAGTTTGTGGTATAGGCTTTATCATTTTCTGCTCGGGTTCGTGTTATAACTTCATAGTAGAATTAAGGAAGAAGGAATGCAAAAAGCGGAAGTTAGTCATAGCAGGAACAGGCACAGTGTTGTATGGAACACTGGCAATAGCAAATTTCATCCTATACTTTGATTCAGTGGCTGGCTTAACAAGTATAGCTCAAATCGTCATTATCGTTTTGGGTACATGCGTAGCCATTGCCTTAAGTACCATGGTTGACGTAGCACTCAAAAATTAACCGCAAAGCTGACACAGGGCTTCCTGTGTCAGCTTTTTTAAAATTCCACCTTTACCTCAAACTCGCCTTCGTCTTTGAGATGTATTTCATCTACTTTTTCTCCATTTAGATACATTTGAACATTTTCATTACTTAAGTCTAAAGCTTGTTTGTTTTCTTTAGTTTTATTATTTTCTTCTTTTGTATTGCTGATAGAATTTTCATTTTTTCTTTCATACTTTATATTGTACTTCGCATTTTTCCACCTAAAAGTTACTTCAAATTCGTTCCAATCTTTTGGCAGGCATGGTTTTATTTTTAGTTCTCCGTGATGAATTTTTAGTCCTAGTATATATTCTGTTTGAAGTGTGAACATCCAACCACTTGAGCCTGTATACCAAGTCCAGCCACCTCTGCCTGCAAATTCATTTTCGCCATATATATCCGCTTCTACCGCATATGGTTCAACTTTGTATTTCATTGCCTGTTCTTCTGTTTTGCTATGCTCTATTGGGTTTATCATTTTGTATATTTCCATAGCCTCTTCTGGTTTGTTTAGCATTGTTTCTGCAATTGCTGCCCAAATTGCTGCGTGGGTGTACTGGCCTCCGTTTTCCCTCATGCCCGGTGCATATGATGCAATATAGCCCGGTTTAAATTCTTCATTTTCAAATGGCGGAGTTAACAATTTTACTATATTATTTTCTTTGTCTATTAAATATTTTTCTAAGTTTTCCATTGCTATATATTTTTTGTCATTATCTCCTGCATTTGAGAGTACTGCCCAACTTTGTGCAATACTATCTATTTTGCATTCTTTGTTTACTGCACTTCCAAGCACTTTTCCATCATCTGTTGTTGCTCTTTTATACCATCTGCCATCCCAACCTACTGTATTTAAGTTTTTTCTTAATTTTTCTGCTATTTCCATTAGTCTTTCATATTCATCAGATTTTTCATCTGTATCTATATTTTTTACATCCACATTTTTCTTTGATGCAAGCATTGCTATGGTTGTTTCTTTGTTTGCAAATCTTGTAACGTATTTTGAATATTCAGCAAATTTTATTAAAATTCCATATAAGAAAAATCCTAGCCATACGCTTTCGCCCTTACCTTTTATTCCAACTTTGTTCATACCATCATTCCAGTCACCACCTTGAATTTTTGGAAAGTACTCAAAATTTATAGACCTATTTATTGCTCTCATACAATGATGATATATGCTTTCTTTGTCTTCTCCGTTTTTGAAATTAAACATAAAATCATGCTCATTTTCTTTTAGAGTTCTTCCTTCTAAATATTCTGTTTCTTCATCTAGTATTCTAAAATCTCCAGTAAATTCTATATATTTTATAACTGTATATGGTAGCCAAAGTAGGTCATCACTGTATCTTGCTCTGATTCCTAAATTGTTTAATTTGTGCCACCAATGAAGTACGTCGCCTTCTTTAAATTGATGTTTTGCGTGAAGTATAATTTGATTTTTTAGTATATTGCTATCTAAATATTTTAGATTCATTGCATCTTGCAATTGATCCCTGTATCCTATTGCTCCACCTGATTGATAAAATCCTGTTTTTGCAAGCTTTCTTGATGCCATTGTTTGATAAATTGTCCAGCCATTTTGCATAATGTTAAATGATTTCAATGGTGTTTTTGCTTCTACAATTTTGACTTTATCCATCCAGTATGTTTTTACTTCTTCTAATGCCTCGCTTTCTTTTTGCAAATATTTACTTGAATTTTCCATGCAAGCAGTTTCAGTTTCTTCTGCGCCTAAAATTAAGGTTATTTCTTTAGTCTCTAATGATTCGATTTCAACATTTATTTCTACCATATTATTTTTGCAATTTATTTTCTCACTACTTGTTATATACGCATAGTTTTCTGGATTTATATTGTTTTTTACTAATAATAGATTATAATTTTCTTTATACAAATAATTTATAAATCTATCTTTTCTTTCTCCAAGTACAAAGTCTACATCATAAAGTATTTTTATTTTTTTCTTTTTTAAGCTTGTATTTTTCAAACTCAATTTGCTAATTTTTAGACTATCATTTACTGGAACAAATATTGTTAGTTCTTCTTCTATATCTTTGTATATATGCTGATATTTTGAATATCCAAACCCATATGTTATGTGATAGTTTCCTGTATCCCCTAAAATATTGGGGCTAATACCAAAAGAATTGTTTATTGCTTTATTTAAAGATTTTTTATCTTCCAAAGTGATTTGATTTGAGATAGCTGTCTCTTTATTTTTTGAGAAAATATCTTTTTCGTCCACTTCCTGCATAATAATCACTTCTGATGGTTTGTCTAAATAAGCATCATTTGAAAACTCTGTTATTCTATCCATTTTACAGTTTTTGTACCAAGTGTATCCTCCAAGGCCTTCTGTAACTACTGTTCCAAATTTATCATTTGCCATTATATTGCACCACACAGCTGGTGTTTTTTTATTTTTGTTTACTATTATGTGATACTCATTACCATCTTGTGAAAATCCGCCATATCCATTAAAATATAATAATTTACTTGTATCAAATTCGATATTTTTTTCGGAATCTTCGTGCTTTAACATTAAAGTTTTTGGCTTTTCTAGATTTTTCTCATTTAAATTTAGGGAATCTAAATTTTCTTTGCCATTTGAACTTTTATTTTGTAATTTGCCACTTTTTTCATTATTTACTCTTTTCATTTGAATAGACATAGATCCAAGTTTTGAATCTAAAATTAAGTTTGCTCTTGCTTCTATTACTCTTTTATCTTCACTTGGTATATTTATTAAAGTTTTAAAATTAGTTTGCACTTTGTTTTTAGATATTACAATTATATCTACAGCTATATTTTTCATATCCAAATATTCTTTTAATTTTGTAACTTCATTTAATAGATATGTGTCATTGTTATCCCTTACTTTAACTAACAAAATTGGATTATCTCCTGAGATTCCATATTTCCATAGTTTTTCATTAGATAAATCAAGTTCAATATTATATTTTTTACAGTCTGGAAATAATAGTTTTTCAATAATTTTTTGGTATACATCTATATCTTTACCCTTTATGTTTAAATATCTTGCTTCTGCAAAACTATGACTTTTTGCAATATCAAAAATATTATTTAACCTTTCAGATTTTATATATTCTTTTAAGTTTTGGGCCGCTTCTTCTTTGCTATCTCCTGCAGCATTTATAAGATATACATTTTGAACATCATCTGGCTTTACATTAACTAATCTTCGCATTGCTACAATTGGCTGTATAGTCTGAGTTATTTTCTTAGACAATTGTGAAGAATTCACAACTGAGTCTGGAATAGGCTCATTGCTATTTTGAAGTTTATAATCTACCCTGTTTTCATAATTGCTTACTACAATTTTATCTTCTGTTTCAAAATGCCCTCTTTTTACGAATTTTTCTTTATCTATTTCAAATTCTAAGTCTCCCTCATCATAAACTAAATTTGTTGCAACAAAACTTTTTTGCCTTTTTTCTTCTCTACGCCTTCTAGTTAATAAAATTCCATCATCTATTTTTTCATAATCTATAAACATTTTATTAAATGTGGGATGTGAATAAAAATCTCTAAAACTTGCAAGGAGAATATCCATATAACTTGTAACTTCAAGCGTTAGAGGAGACATTCCGGTATTTTTTATACTTATTTTCCTTATTTCTATTGGTAAGTTTGGCACAATAGTAACTTGCATTGTTATCATCAAATTACCATCTTGAATAATCACTTTGTCTTCTGATGTTGTAAAAATCACCTGATTATTTGTTGCTTTTAGATGATTTGTTTGGTCTATATCCTGATTATTTGGACTATTATCTTCTTTACTCTTTGTTTCAAATACTGTATCATAAATTTTCTTAGAATTTACATCTTTAATGTAAATATGGATATTGTTGCTTATGATATCATTTCCAAATTTGTTGTAGCTACTTCCATCATCTTTCATTACAATAGAGTATTTTTCATTTGCTAGCACATTTATTCCAGAAGTTCTTTCAGTGTATTCTTCATAATCTTTATATTTAATTTTT
This sequence comes from uncultured Clostridia bacterium, assembly GCA_944393335.1. Taxonomy (GTDB): domain Bacteria; phylum Bacillota; class Clostridia; order TANB77; family CAG-508; genus CAG-793. The sequence goes on from CALXZV010000012.1 coordinate 12,523, forward strand.
TCCACTTTTTCCTTCCTTTCCTTAGTTGTAATCATATCTTTTGGCATTTTCTCCTCAAGCAAAATTTCTACCCCTTCAATTTCAGCATTTTGCATAAATCTTTTTTGAAATATATTATTGTTAAGCAAATTATTTATTGATGTTAAAATTAATCCCTGGTGATGTGCCATAAATGTTTTATTTACAGCCTTTTTAGGTTTATAGTCTATTGATTCATAAAATCCATATTTGCCTGTATCTAGGTTTTCAGCAATAGTTTTTAAATTTTCTATTGCCTCGTTTGGACAAAATGTAAGAGCCATTGCTGTTGAATATGGACTTATAACTACCTCATCATCTAAGTCTCTTTTTAGCCCAAGCCAAGGTACTCCAAAAGTTTTGTATTGATAATTGCCTTTAAAATCTTTTGTGTTATATGCTGACTCTGAAATTCCCCAAGGTATGCCTAATTTTTTTGCATATTTTCTTTGGCTTAAAATTGAAAATCTGCAAGATTCGTCTAACAAAGTTGTTTCATATGATGGTATATTTATTGTTGGCATTAAATATTCAAAAGCTGTTCCTCCCCATGAAATTAACCCTTTATATAATCCCATAGTTGTTAAAAGCCTTGAACAATTATTCCAATGTTTGCTTGGTACATCTCTTTTTGCAATTGCTATTAAACTTGTTTGCCTTGCTTCTGATGCAAGTAAATCATAATATGAGTTTACTAGAGTGTTTGTTTCTAAGTTATATCCGACTGAAAATAGACCAATTTTGTAATCATATAATTTACTAAAGTCTGTTTGGTGAATTAGGCTATCTATTCGTTTTACTAATGAAACTATTTCATCTTTTAATTTGCCCTCTAGTTCTACACTATTTTTTAATGAGCTTTCTCTTTTTGTGTTAATTCCTTGTTTTTCAGTTTCTAAGTTATAATTATTTTTTAAAATTTCTATTAAAAATTGTTTAACTGTATACAAATATCCTACCAAATTTCCACTATCTACTGACGAAATAAAAACAGGTTTTACCTCTTCTAAAGTATAAATATTGTACCAGTTGTATAAATGACCATTCCATTTCGGCAAATTTTCAATTGTTGTTATTGTTTTTTCTATCATAGAAACTGTATCTTCTAAGCTTTCAACCTTTAAATCATAGGCAGAAACCATTGACATTAAAGCTAATCCTATATTTGTTGGAGATGTTATTTCTGCCCTTTTTATTTTTCTGTCTGGCTGATAATTGTCTGATGGCAAGCCATTTACCATATTATCTTTAAAATATTGCCAAGTTTTCTTTGCTTTATCTAATAAAAATTCTTTGTCTTCCTTTGAAATATTTTCAGATAACTTTTTCTCATTTTTTAGACTTAGTCTATACATTATAAATGGTGCCAATAGCCAAATTGCGGACAAAGCCAAGAAAACAATACTAAATTCTTCACTCAAAAATATATTTACAAAGCCGTCGTTTAACCACGTGCCTTTAAAGCATATTTTTTCAACAGCTAAAATTGCTAAAATTACACCTAAAATGACATTTGGAAGCATTGACAAATAATAGCCTTTTGCAGATTTTTGACTGTTTTTTTCTGCATCATTTGCAGTAGTCCACTCAAGCATAAAATTGTGAGATATTTTCATTCTATACAAACTTTTTATAAACGCATTAATTTCCAAATAAGCCATATCTGGCAAAATGGAAAGTTTTATAAAAAATCTATAAATACTACCTTGAATTTTTGTGAATTCTTTTGAAATTAGTCTTTGTTCTTCTGCTTTGTAGTTCATAAAAATATCCAAAAGTTCAAGGATACTAGAAAATGCTAAAAATATAATTGCTAAGCTCAAAAATAACCCTAAATTTGCTTTATTAAATATGGCTAAAATGAAGCAAGCTATTATTATTAATAATTCAAAAAAATCTTCTAAATCTCTTGCTAAATTGTCTAAAATTTTATATTTAGACAATGTATTTAGTGTGGAATTTAGCCAAGGTAAAATTTGCACATCTCCTCTTATCCATCTGTGCTTTCTTTTCCTATATGAAATATAATTTGAAGGATAGCCATCCATTAAAAGTATGTCTGAAGCAAGCCCACATCTTAAATAACTTCCTTCTAATAAATCATGGCTTAAGACACTATTTTCAGGTATTGCGTCTTTAAGCACATCATAAAAAACATCTACATCATATATTCCTTTTCCTGTGTAAATTCCTTCATCAAAATTATCTTGGTAAACATCTGAAATCGCATTTGCATAAAGATCCGTTCCTCCAGAGCCTGCAAAAAGTCTAGAAAAAATAGTTTTTCTTTCGTCTTTAATTCCAACTCCAATTCTTGGTTGTATAAGCGCATGACCTGAAACTACTGTATTCGTGATTTTATTTATTTCTGGTTTATTTAATACATGTGCTATGGTTCCTACTAACTTTTCTGCTTGGTTCAAAGATAAACTTGTATCACTATCTATTGTTATAACATATTTAATTTTAGGTAAATCTTTGCAAGTATTAACCCAAAACGGATTTTTTCCAATCACTAAATACTCGTTTAGTTGAGTTAAAATTCCTCTTTTTCTCTCCCAGCCCATAAAGCATCTTTCACTGCTGGACCATTCTCTTTTTCTGTATATAAAATTAAAAATATTTCCATACTTACTGTTTAGCTGTTTTACAATTTCTTTGCCTGTTTCTGCAATTTTTTCATCAATATTTTTTCTTTCACTTTTTTCACTTGTGCAGTCTCCAAGAAGCGTAAAATATAAATTATCTGTCTTATTTGCAAGATAATACACCTCAAGCTTATGCATAAACTCTGTAACATCATTTTCATCTTTTAGAAGAGCTGGAATAACACACATTGTAGTATATTCCTTTGGAATTCCCTCTTCTTGAAAATCTAATTTTGGAAGCACTTTGGGTTTTACTATTTTGCTTAAAACATATTGCAAAAATTTTGTTACAACATTTTGTAAAGGTATAAAACATAATAAGCCCAAAAGCCAAGATTTTGTGCATAGTAAAATTGTTATTGCAATTGTTAATATATAAACTCCTGCCACATATAATTTTGACTTTGTACTGTTAGAAATAGTTTTTACTTTTTTATTTAATAATTTACTAAGTAATTGTGATTTTCCATCAGCTATAAGGTAGTATCCTACATGAGATTTCTTTTCAATATCTGTTTTTTCATTGTTTTCATTTTTTTGATTACCATAAGTAGCATAATCTTGAACACTTGTCACTTTTTTGATATCTTGATTAATGCTTTCATCATCTTTCGCGAAATTTTTATTATTTTTCAATTTTAAATTGCAGAGTTCAAGGCATTTTTGAGTAACATACACTTCTGAAAGCTTCGTTTTTTTAGAAATTTCTTCAATAGCATTTCTGTAATTTGCTTTACTTTGATAATCCATTTTTTTATATACTTCATCTGTGTTTAGCATTTTTTCAACAATGCTTGTATTTTCAAAAATCGACAAAATATCCATTCTGTTTATAGCCTTTATACTAAGAATAGAATTTTGCATAGAAACTCGCTTTAGAGCTATATCAAAATGTTCTTTATTTATAACATCACTTAAAGTCATACCATTTTTTTGAACTTGATCTTCTAATATTTCCAAAAATGGAGCCGCTTCTTTGCCATAAGTTTTTAGTCTGTATGCCATATATTCAATGAAAGAATATAAATCTACATCTAATTTGAGTTTTTTAACATTTTTATTTTCCAATATTCTTTGCACCATATTTTCAACTTTAAACTTTTGCATTTGCGACAAAAATATTTTTTCACAAATAGATCTTATTTTTTCTATTATAGAAATTTGCAAAAAAATACCTATATTCCAGATTTCATTCATATAAAGATTTTTCTGTGTTTGATAAGCCTGAATATACTCAGTTAGCTCATCTTCATCAACTCTGCCATCTGTGTTCATAACAATTTCATTGCATAACACAAAAACTCTTGCAAAACCCGCATTTACCCCATTTGCAATTCTAGGAAATTTTTCATATTTACTTTTTGATAAACTTTTTTGTAGAATTTTTACTGTATTTTCTATTAAATAAAAATTATCTAAAAGCCACTCGCCTGCTGGATGTATTGGAATTCCAAGTTTAACGTGCTGATTTAATAGAGTATATACCAAAGATATATACTCAAAATTATCCAAAACCCTAGGAATTGGATAAGTGTCAAGGCTCGATTTTTCTTTTATAATGCTATCTGCTGCTAGTTTTGCTAAATATTCTTTTAGTAATTTTTTATCTAGTACAATTTCTTTTGTATTTAATATTTTATACATAAAAAATTCCACTCCCCGAATATGTTTTTACACATATTGTTTCCGGTTTGTGGATAAATTATACTCAAAACATATAACTCAACTAAGACCAATATACATTCTTCCGCATTTACTTCGCGGTTCGCCTATTCGGCTCAACGCTCGCACGCTCCGTCTGCGCTTCTAAGAAAAAGACATAAGTTTATTGTCCCTTTGTTCGCTACGCCTCGCTAAAAGCTCCAGAACATATATTGGTCTTTCTATTATAGTTTTTTCATGTTTCGTAGCTCATCTTTTTGTTCTTTAGTAAGCCTATAAGATTCGATTGCTTTTTGGATAGATTTATTATATGTAAAAGAATCTATTTTACTCTTGATAATTATATTTTCAAAATATTTTTTGGTTTTATCATAAAACTTTACAAAGCAGATTGAATACGCCCAAGCTACAGCCATTTGAGCATAATAGCCTTTATGATTAATTTTAGAAAGGATGTTCAAAACCTTATCTATATAATTTGCGTCAATGTAGTATTGCAAAATCATTACAACTGCGAACCTTATTTCATACTCTTTTTTAGATTTTAAATACTTTTGCAAAAACTTCCACATTTGCTCTTTGTTTGCATTTGTTTTCTTTAAGCTACCACAAAATGTATCGCAAACAGCCCAATTATTTATAAGTGGAATGAAATTTTCTATTTGCTCAAAATTTAAATCTTTTTCTAAACCTATTAACATTCCTTTTAACATAATTTCTTCATAATATTTAGTTGGTACATCTGCCACATTTACTGTTTTGCTTATCTTTCTTGCATATTTTCTAAGTTCCGGTATTCTAACTCCTATAATATTATTTACACCTGGACATAATTTTATTTGAAATTCCCTATATTTTTTGTCCTGCATACTAAACAAGTCTTTTTCTATGTTCATTTTTTGAATTATTCCTTTCTAAATTACAAAATGCCATGTAAAAATTCAAAATGTATTAGTCTTTTTCTAATTTTCAAATCTTCGTATGTATTCTTCTAAATCTTTGTAGTAATTTTTTAAAGTTGGGATTGCATCTTCGTCATCTAATTCAATGCTATACATATCTGAAATCCACACTCTTATGTCTATTATTTTAGAACCTAATGCAAAATATTCAATTATTTTGCCATCACTTGGTGTAATTGCAGCATATTTTTTCATATCTTCATATATTAAAGAAACCAATTCTTCTTTAGTATAATCTTTGTCAAAATTCAAATTATGCTTTTCTTTAATAAATTTTAGAAGAGCTTTACATCCTTTCAAAATATCTTCATATGCCTTTTCAAAGTTTCCTGTATACCAAGGATCATCTATATCTTTTGGGCAATCTGTATAATCTAAAAGTTTATGAACTTTTGACTGTGTATCTTCTCCACAAATATTATAAATGTTTTGGATATTTTGTTCATCCATTCCAATTATATAATTAAAATTTGAATAATCTCTTTTTTGCATCCTTCTCGCTCTATGCCTTCTATACGGAATACCTTTTTCATTCAACTTTAATTTAGCTTCTTCGTGCATATCTTGTCCTGTAGTTTCATAAGTTGTACCTGCTGACCTTGCTATTACAAATTTTTCAAGGCCTTCCTTTTTTGCCAAGTCTTTAAAAATAAATTCCCCCATTGGTGACCTGCAAATGTTTCCTAAACATACAAATAAAACTTTAACCATTTTATTTTCATCCTTTCTGAAGGCTTAAACTTAGTTGAAAAAATTAACATTTCAACCTTTGCTTCTTGCATAATATTTTATCACGGGAAAAATTTATATACAAGCCATATTTTTATTGTCATATTTTTTATAATTACGAATATAATTATAAAAGCATTATTAAAAACATTAAATGTATTGGCTTTTAGCAAAGCAAAAAGGAAGGAATTTATTAGTTTGAAAGAAATTTACTTTCATAACTATGTGTGCCTTAGAAAGGAATGAAATTTATTATGAATGAAAATTATCCAACAATACCATACATAGGATATAAGGAGGATTGCACTAAAGTGCCTCGTACTTTTCCAGCTCAGCATCAAGATTTGCAGCCAGGTCTTGAATATAAAATGACGCCACTACCTATTTATGAAAATCCTAATTATATTGCTAGCAAAAAGTTAGAAGGAAAAGTTGCTATAATTTCAGGTGGAGATAGCGGAATTGGTAGAGCGGTAAGTGTTTTATTTGCTAAAGAAGGAGCAAATGTTGTAATAAGTTATTTAAATGAACATAGAGATGCAAATTATACAAAACAAGTCATTGAAAGGCTTGGAAGAAAATGTTTGCTTATTTCAGGTGATTTACGTGATGAAAATTTATCTAAATATATTGCTGAAACTACTATGAAAACATTTGGCAAAATTGATATTTTAGTTAATAACTGTGGTGTTCAATTTCCGCAAGATAGCATACTAAATATATCTAGTCAGCAATTAAAAGATACTTTTGAAACAAATATTTACACATTTTTCTATTTGACAAAGGCAGTGCTTCCTTATTTAAAAGAAAACAGCAGCATTATAAACACAACATCTATTACTGCATTTGATGGGAAGAAAAATTTAATAGATTACTCTGCCACAAAAGGTGCAATTACAGTATTTACAAAGTCATTAGCACTTTCTCTTGCAGACTCAAAAATTCGTGTAAATGCTGTCGCTCCTGGTCCAATATGGACTCCTCTTATTCCTGCATCTTTTACAAAAGAACAGGTTGAAATTTTTGGAGCAGAAACCCCTCTAAAAAGAGCTGGCCAGCCTTTTGAACTTGCTCCTGCTTATTTGTATTTGGCAAGTGATGATTCTAGATATGT